>DATNBG010000504.1:0-2552 GCA_035572075.1 Roseiarcus sp.
GCGGCCGGCCACCGCACACTCATCCCCGAGATGATCGAGGCGCTCAAGGACATGGGCCGCGCGGACATCAAGGTGGTCGCCGGCGGAGTCATCCCGCCGCAGGATTATGCCGCACTTCGTAGTGCAGGTGTCCAGGCGATCTTCGGTCCAGGAACGAACCTCGCCGACGCCGCCGACGAGATTCTCCGCCTCCTCGGCCACAACCGCCCGCCGCTCGACGAGGCGGCGGAGTGAGAGCGCTAGTTCTCGGCTTGCTCGCGCTGGCGAGCTGCAACGGTACCAAACCCATCGCTCAAGGCCCGGAACAGCAAATCACCGCTGCTACAAGAGCGGCACGCTCGTGCGGCGTTGTCGAACTCCGTCACGATCCGCTGGATGAGCAAAACTCGATGCTGTTAATCGGTTCTCGGAATACGCAGGTGTCGGTGGACTGCACGATGGATTGGATCAGGAAAAACGCACCGAACATCCAGGTGCAGGTCGAGAAGGCGTCTTAGTGTTCAAGAAAATCCTGATCGCCAATCGCGGAGCCGTAGAGTGAACGCGCAGTCGGGCGGCGGATTCACCGCCATCGCGCTGATGATGCTGGTGGTCGGGATGGGCATTCCGGTGACCGCCGCGCTCAACGCGACGCTCGGCACGCACATCCAGAGCCCGGTCGCGGCGAGCACGGTGCTGTTCGCGGTCGGCCTCGTGCTGACCGCCGCCGTCCTGCTGTTCGTCGGACTTCCCCCGGCGCAAGCATTCTCGGCCGCGCCTTGGTGGTCCTACGCGGCGGCGCTCGGCGTCGTTTTCTACGTGCTGTCGGTCACCTGGTCGGCGCCGCGGATCGGCGTCGGCAATGCGATCTTCTTCGTGCTCCTCGGGCAGCTGATCGCGGCTGCGGCGATCGACCATTTCGGCCTGTTCGGCGCGCTCAAGACTACGCTGACCGCGAAGCGCGCGATCGGCTTGCTCGTGATGGCGCTCGGCGTCTACCTCGCCAAGAAGCCGAGGTAGCGTATGTTCAAGAAAATCCTGATCGCCAATCGCGGCGAAATTGCCTGCCGCGTCATCCGCACCGCGCGGCGGATGGGGATCAAGACCGTCGCGGTCTATTCCGACGCCGACGCGCGCGCGCCGCATGTGAAGATGGCGGACGAGGCGGTTCGGCTCGGGCCTCCGCCGGCGTCCGAATCCTACCTCAAGGCCGAGCTGATCATCGACGCGTGTAAGGCGACGGGCGCCGAGGCGGTGCACCCCGGCTACGGCTTCCTCTCCGAACGCGAGAGCTTCGCCAAGGCGCTGAAGAAAGCCGGCATCACCTTCATCGGCCCGCCGCCCAAGGCGATCGCGGCGATGGGCGACAAGATCGAATCCAAGAAGCTGGCGCAGAAGGCCGGCGTGAACGTCGTCCCCGGCTATCTCGGCGACATCGCAACGACGGCGGACGCGGTGAAGATCGCGAATGACATCGGCTTTCCGGTGATGATGAAGGCCTCCGCCGGCGGGGGCGGCAAGGGGATGCGCCTCGCCTGGAACGAAAAGGACGTTCGCGAAGGCTTCGAGAGCGTGAAGCGCGAGGGACTCGCGAGCTTCGGCGACGATCGCGTGTTCATCGAGAAATTCATCGAGCAGCCGCGGCACATCGAGATCCAGCTGCTCGGCGACCAGCACGGCAACATCCTCTATTTGAACGAGCGCGAATGCTCGATCCAGCGCCGGCACCAGAAGGTGGTCGAGGAAGCGCCATCGCCGTTCGTCACGCCCGAAATGCGCAAGGCGATGGGCGAGCAGGCGGTCGCGCTGGCGCGGGCGGTCGGCTACTACAGCGCGGGCACGGTCGAGCTCATCGTCAATGGCGCCGACACCAGCGGCGGGAGCTTTTACTTCCTCGAGATGAACACGCGGCTCCAGGTCGAGCATCCGGTGACCGAGGAGATTACCGGCCTCGACCTCGTCGAGCAGATGATCCGAGTCGCGGCCGGCGAGAAGCTCAAGCTCAAGCAGGAGGACGTGAAGCTCGACGGCTGGGCGGTCGAAACCCGCGTCTACGCCGAGGACCCGTACCGCAGCTTCCTTCCATCGACCGGGCGGCTGGTGCGCTATCGGCCGCCGGTGGCGCACGATTCCCCCTCCCGCTCGCGGGAGGGGTCAGGGGAGGGCCTGTCGTCTCCCCGCGGCAGTAAGAAACAATCCCTCCCCCAGCCCCTCCCGCAGGCGGGAGGGGAGCCCGTCGTTCGCGTCGACGACGGAGTCGCCGAAGGCGGCGAGGTCAGCATGTTCTACGACCCGATGATCGCCAAGCTCGTCACCTGGGCCCCGACGCGGATCGAGGCGATCGACGCGCAGGTCGACGCGCTCGATCAGTTCGTGATCGACGGCATCAACGACAATGTCGATTTCCTCTCGGCGCTCATGCAGCACCCGCGCTTTAGGCTCGGCGAGATCACCACCGGCTTCATCGCGGAGGAATATCCCGACGGCTTCCACGGCGCGCCGGCGGACGATCAGCTGAAGGCCGACCTCGCGGTCATCGCCGGCATGGTCTCGGTGATCGGCGAGGAGCGCGC
>DATNBG010000505.1:0-4951 GCA_035572075.1 Roseiarcus sp.
CCAGGGCCTGTCGGCCTTTGCCGCGCCGGCCACACTCGCCCTGGTCGAAGGCGTCGCGGCGCTGGCGGGCGAACTCGACTGGCGGCAGACCTATGGCAAAGCCGATTTCGGCGAACGCTTTCTCAACAACTACGGCTTCAACGAATGGGTCGGCCGGCGCGGCGCCTTCGTGAGCGACAGCGTCGCCTGCGGCGTCCTGCTGCTCGGCCGCGACACCGAATACCCCGACCACTCCCATGAGGCGGAGGAGCTTTATCTGCCGCTCGCCGGCCGCGCCTTCTGGCGTTTGGGGGAATCCGGGTGGCGGCTTCGCCCGCCGGGAGAATGGATCCATCATCCTTCGTGGACGAGCCACGCCATGCGCACGGCTGAGGAGCCCCTGCTCGCCGCCTATGTCTGGCGCGGCGGCGATCTTCAGGCGAAGTCGCGCATCGGCCGGTGAGGGCCGGACGAGAATGGAAGGATGGCGCGGGGAGAGGGCTTGACGCGCGCAACCTTGTCCGCAAAGGCGGCGGGATCGGGCGGCGGCTTATCTCCAATCAGACGTCGAGGTTCGCCACCGAGAGCGCGTTGTCCTGGATGAACTCGCGCCTGGGCTCCACGATATCGCCCATGAGCTTGACGAAGATGTCGTCGGCTTCGTCGACCTCGCGGATCTTGACCTGCAGGAGTGTGCGGGCCTCGCGGTCGAGCGTCGTCTCCCAGAGCTGGTCCTTGTTCATCTCTCCGAGGCCCTTGTAGCGCTGGAACGTCACGCCCTTGCGGCCGGCGGCGTTGACCGCCTCGAGAAGCTCCGAGGGGCCGGAGACAATCGTCGAATCTCCGCGACGGGCGAATGTCGCGGGTTCGGCAAAGGCTTCGCTCAGCGGCCGAGCGTGCTCGTCGAGACGGCGCGCGTCGGCCGAGGCGAGCAGGCCCGCGTCGAGGATCGCGGCCTGCCGGACGCCGCGAACCTCGCGCGCCAGCACATAGCCGCCCGCTTCGAGCCGGGCGATCCAGCCGCGCTCGGTCTCCTCGGCGATGGCGTTCATGCGGGAGGCGATGAGCCGAGCGCGCGGCTCGGCCTCCGGGTCGACCGGGTCCGCGAGCGGCTTCAGCGCTCCGGCGAGAGCCGCCTGCTCGACGAGGGCGCGGTTGTAGCGCGAGTGCAGGCCGTCGAGGCGCCGGCGCATCGCGCGCGCTTCCTCGACGAGCGCGCGGAGGTCGGCGCCGGCGCGCGCTTCCCCGCTGGCCAGCGTCAGCGTCGCCCCCTCGAGCCCCGCGTCCACCAGATAATCTTCGAGGGCCCGCTCGTCCTTGAGATACTGCTCCGACTTGCCGCGCATGACCTTGAACAGCGGCGGCTGCGCGATGAACAGATGTCCGTTCTCGATCACCGGGCGCATCTGGCGGAAGAAGAAGGTCAGCAGCAGGGTGCGGATGTGCGAGCCGTCGACATCCGCGTCGGTCATGATGATGATCTTGTGGTAGCGCAGCTTTTCCAGATTGAAGTCGTCGCGTCCGATGCCGGCGCCGAGCGCGGTGATGAGCGTCCCGATCTGCTCCGACGACAGCATCTTGTCGAAGCGCGCCCGCTCGACATTGAGGATCTTGCCGCGCAGCGGCAGCACCGCCTGAAATTCCCGGTTACGCCCCTGCTTGGCGGTCCCGCCGGCCGAATCGCCCTCGACGATGAAGATCTCGGACTTCGCCGGGTCGCGCTCCTGGCAGTCGGCGAGCTTGCCGGGCAGGCTCGCGATGTCGAGCGCGCCCTTGCGGCGCGTGAGTTCGCGCGCCTTGCGCGCCGCTTCACGCGCCTGCGCCGCCTCCACCACCTTGCCGACGATCACCCGCGCCTCCTGCGGATGCTCCTCGAACCATTGCGAGAGCAGGTCGTTGACCAGGCCCTCGACGACCGGGCGCACCTCGGAGGAAACCAGCTTGTCCTTGGTCTGGGAGGAGAATTTCGGATCGGGGCACTTGATGCTGAGCACCGAGGTCAGGCCCTCGCGGGTATCGTCGCCTGACAGGTCGACTCTCTCTTTCTTGAGCAGCCCCGAGCTTTCGGCATAGCCGACGACCTGGCGGGTGAGCGCGCTGCGGAAGCCCACCAGATGCGTGCCGCCGTCACGCTGCGGGATGTTGTTGGTAAAGGGCAGCACGTTCTCATGGTAGCTGTCGTTCCACCACAAGGCGACTTCGACGCCGATCCCGGCGCGCTCGCCCTTGATCAGGATCGGCTTATCGATCAGCGCGGTCTTGGCGCGGTCGAGATACAGCACGAACGCCTCAAGCCCGCCGTCGTAGTGCAGCTCCTCGCGCCTAGGCTCGGCATGGCGCAGATCGGTGAGCACGATCCGGACGCCCGAATTGAGGAAGGCGAGCTCGCGCAGGCGATGCTCGATGGTCGCATAATCGAACTCGACCATGCTGAAGGTTTCGGGCGAGGGTGTGAACGTGACTTCGGTGCCGCGTTTCGTCCTGCCGTCGACGACCGGCGCCGCGCCAACGACCTCGAGCGGCGCGAGCGCGTCGCCATTGGCGAACGCGATCGTATGCTC
This sequence comes from Roseiarcus sp., assembly GCA_035572075.1. Taxonomy (GTDB): domain Bacteria; phylum Pseudomonadota; class Alphaproteobacteria; order Rhizobiales; family Beijerinckiaceae; genus Roseiarcus. The sequence goes on from DATNBG010000505.1 coordinate 2,541, forward strand.
GAGCCCGTCGCGCCAGATGCGCAAGGCGAGCTTCGTCGAGAGAGCGTTGACGACCGAGACGCCGACGCCATGGAGACCGCCCGAAACCTTGTAGGAGTTCTGATCGAATTTGCCGCCCGCGTGCAGCTGCGTCATGATGACTTCGGCCGCCGATACGCCCTCCTCCTCGTGGATGCCGGTCGGAATCCCGCGCCCGTCGTCGAACACGGTGCATGAGCCGTCAGCATTGAGGGTCACGGTCACGACCTTGGCATGGCCGGCCAGCGCCTCGTCGATGGCGTTGTCGACCACCTCGTAGATCATGTGGTGGAGACCGGAGCCGTCATCGGTGTCGCCGATGTACATGCCCGGCCGCTTGCGCACCGCATCCAGGCCGCGCAGCACCTTGATCGAATCCGCGTCGTAGGTTTCGCCGGCCTCGGCGTTGGCGGCCGGGTCCTTTTCTTCTTCGTCCAAAATAAGGAGCCTTTTCGAGATGGGCGGGGGACGACGGAACCCGCGATTCGCGCTTCGCCACCCTAGCCTGTCAGCCCGGCAAATGCACGTATTTCCACGCTTTGCGGAGCCAAATTCGCCGCCCGCCGCGGCGCGCTCGTCCAGCCAATATATGGGGGTTCAGAGTAGGTTTTTCCAGCGGCTCATGGGCGGGGTTCAAAGCCGAGCGGCCACGACTCTGTCGAGAGCCGCGAGATCCTTGTAGACGATGACCTCGGCAAAGCCGCACTCCTTGGCGATCGCCGTCACATCGGCCGCCTGCCCCGCGCCGAATTCGGCGATGAGCCAGCCCCGCGGAGCAAGCAGGGATCGCGATCCCGGCATGATCAGCCGATAGGCGGCAAGTCCGTCGAACCCGCCGTCGAGCGCGATCCAGGGGTCGAAGTCGCGAACCTCGCGCGGCAGCCACGGGAGGTCGGCCGTGGCGATATACGGCGGATTGGAGACGATCAGGTCGAATGGCCCTTCGAGATCTCGCATCCACGAGCCGACCCGGATCTCGACCCTGGGGGACAAGCCGCAAGCCTCGACATTGCCGCGCGCCACCTCGGCCGCGCCAGCGGACACATCGACGCCGACGCCGCTCGAAACGGGAAACTCGACAAGCAGCGCGCACAGCAGCGCGCCAGAACCGACGCCGAGATCGAGGATGCGCAACCGCTCATTGCGGCGATCGCCGAAAATCCCGATCGCGGCTTCGACGACGGTTTCCGTCTCAGGTCGCGGGTCGAGCGCGTGCGGCGAAATGGCGAACGTGAGGCCCCAGAATTCGCGCTGGCCCAGAATCCTCGACAAGGGCTCGCCCGCGGCGCGCCGCGCGGCGAACTCCTCGATCCTCGGCGCCGCGGACCCAAGCGGCTTCCGCGGGCCAACGATCAAATCGGCTTGCGAAAGGCCCGAGGCCGCGCAGAGGCCGATGCGCGCCTCCCGCGCCGCGTTTTCAATTCCGCGGAGTTCGAACCTCTCCTTGAGACTCGCCAGCGCTTCGGCGCGCGCGGTCGAAGCCTCAAGAGAGGGGGTGTCCGTCAAGCGATCTGGCCGTGGCAGTGCTTGAACTTCTTGCCCGATCCGCACGGGCAGGGTTCATTGCGGCCGACCCGGCCCCATGTCGCGGGATTCCTCGGGTCACGATCGGCGACCGCGACTCCGGACGGAGCCGTCAGAAGTCCCGCCTCCGACGCCGAGAGGGACGTCAATGCGTATTCATTCTCGCCCGAATTCGGATCGATGTGCTGATATTGCATGGGAGGGGGCGGCGGCGGCTCCGGCTGCTGGAACCGCACTTCCACTCTCGACATTTGCGCGATCACCGCCTCGTGCCACTGGGTGATCAGGCTCCGGAACAGCTCGAACGCCTCGGATTTGTATTCGTTCAACGGATCGCGCTGAGCCATGCCCCGCCAGCCGATGACCTGGCGCAGATGGTCGAGCGTCACAAGATGCTCGCGCCACAAATGATCGAGCGACTGCAGGATCACCTGCTTTTCGATGTAGCGCATCACCTCGGGCGTGTTGCGCTGAACGCGCTGCGCGTAGGCCTCCTCGGCCGCGGTATGGAGCCTGGCCGCAACCTCTTCGTCGGCGATGCCCTCCTCCTTGGCCCAGTCGCCAACGGCAAGATCGAGACCCAGCTTGTTTTCCACCTCGGTCTTCAGCCCGGCGATGTCCCAGGCCTCGGGATAAGCGTCGTGAGGAATATGTTTGGCGACGAGGTCGTCGATGACGCCGGTGCGCATGTCCTCGATCGTCGATTCGAGCGATTCCTGGGCCATCATCCGGCGCCGGTCCTCGAAGATGACCTTGCGCTGGTCGTTCATCACGTTGTCGAACTTGAGGATGTTCTTGCGAATGTCGAAATTGCGAGCCTCGACTTTCTGCTGCGCTTTCTCGAGCGCCTTGTTGATCCACGGGTGGAC
>DATNBG010000506.1:0-4418 GCA_035572075.1 Roseiarcus sp.
TGCCCTTCTCCTTCAGCGTGTCGATGACGACTTTCATGTAGGGCATGGTCGTGGTCAGGAGCGCCGACATGCCGAGGATTTCCGGCTGGTGCTTCTCGATCGCCTCGAGATATTTGTCGACGCTGTTGTTGGTTCCAAGATCGATCACCTCGAAGCCCGCTCCCTCCATCATCATTGAGACGAGATTCTTACCGATGTCATGGATGTCGCCCTTGACGGTGCCGATCACCATTTTCCCCATCCGCGGCGCGCCGGTCGCCGCGAGCAGCGGGCGCAGGATCGCCATCCCCGCCTTCATCGCGTTGGCCGACATCAGCACTTCCGGGACGAACAGGATGCCGTCGCGGAAATCGATGCCGACGATGCGCATCCCCTCCACCAGCGCCTCGGTCAGGACCTTGTAGGGCGCCCAGCCGCGGTCGAGCAGAATCCGGACGCCCTCCTCGATCTCCTCCTTGAGGCCGTCGTAGAGGTCGTCATGCATCTGCTTGACGAGTTCGTCGTCGGCCAGGGTTTTCAGGTCGAGTTCGTCGTCGGCCATTGCACGCCTTCCCGCTGAACGTCTGTTCGCACGCGGTCCGGCGCGCCCGTCAACGCTCTTTTGAAGCCCGTCAGGTTAAAGGATGGCGGCTCAAGCGCAATCCCCTGTAGCGCCTGCATTATCCCGCCTGACCGGAGCGCGGCCAAACACAATTATCGGTGGGCGGGGTTCAATTTTTATGGCCCGGCCGGCGCCTCGAGCGGGGCGGAACGCGCGGAATCAAGGGAATCCAGCGCCTCAAGGCTCGCGTCCAGGCCCAACCGGCGCTTCATTTCGAGCTGACCCCTCGGAGTGAGCGCGACCGCCCGCGAGCCGGCGGCCCGGCGCAGCCAGCCCGATTCGCACATGGCGCCCATGAACGCGGTCCCCAGGGGCCCGGCGAGATGATGGGCGCGTTCGGTCCAGTCAAGGCATTGCCGCGCGAGACCCCGGCGCGTCGGCTTGAGCGTTGCGACGTCGACGCCAGCGCCCGCGAACCAGTCCGCGCCCGCGGGCGTCACCTCGAAGAGCTTGTCCGGCGCGGCGACCAGGAATTCGCGCTCCGTCAGCGCCTCGGTCACCGCGACCCCCAGCCACCCGGCCAGATGATCGTAGCAGCAACGGGCGAAGCGCAATTCGCGCGCGGATCGGGTCGGCGCCTTGCGGCGCAGGGGGCCCACCGGGCGGATCGCGGCGAGTTGCTCGAGCGCCTGCGCCACATGGGCGCCCTTGAGCCGGTAATAGCGGTGGCGCCCCTCCTTCTCGACCGAAATGAGGCCGCCGTCGAGCAGCCGGGCGAGGTGCGAACTCGCGGTCTGGGCCGTCACTCCGGCGGAAAAAGCCAGTTCCCCGGCGGGCAGCGCCCTCCCGTCGACCAGCATGAGCAGCATCGCGGCGCGGGCCGGATCGGCGATCAGCGAGGCGGTTCCGGCGACGCTCGGCAACGTGGACATCGGGCTGCTCCCTTTGATGCTCCACCTTAACCGAACGCCGCCCCGAAAGTTTCGATCGTCATCGAACCATTCAGGGCCGCTCCCGCTCTATCATCCTCATAGAAACGGCTGCAGGCGTGAGAGTCCCGGCAACGCCGTCGTCCCAAGACAATTTCGGAGCCCTGACCCCATGCGCATTGAAGCGAGGGAGTTTTCGTCGTTCGCCGCCGCCCGGCCGGCGCGCAACCGTCTCACCCTGCCGGTCCTCTGCGCCGCGGTTTTCCTGGCGCAGCTCGACACATCGATCGCGAACCTCGCGGTCCGATCGATCGGCGAGCATTTCGCCGCGTCCATGAGCGCGCTCCAATGGATCATCGACAGCTACAATCTGGTTTACGCCGCTCTCTTGCTGACCGGCGGGCTGCTCGCCGATCTTCTGGGCCGGCGGCTGGTCTTCATGGCGGGCCTCGCGGTCTTTATCGCGGGCTCGCTCGTTTGCGCCGCGGCGCCGGCCATTCCCGTTCTGCTGGCGGGACGGGCGCTTACCGGCGCGGGCGCGGCCTTGCTGCTGCCCGCCTCGCTCGCCGCCCTGCGCGTCGCCTGGCCGAACGCTGTCGAACGCGGCCGGGCGCTCGGAATCTGGACCGGCTGCAATGGCGTGGCGCTCGCGCTTGGGCCCACCCTCGGCGGCGCCCTGATCCATGAGTTCGGCTGGCGAGCCGTGTTCCTGATCGTGATTCCGATCGGCGTCCTCGCCTTCGCGCTTTCGCCGTTGGCGTTCGCGGAATCCGCCGATCGGAACGGGCGCGATTTCGATTGGCCGGCCCAGGCGTTCGGAGCCTTGGCGCTGGGCGGCTTCGCCTTCGCCGCGATCGAATCCGGCCGCGCCCCCGTGGGCGCCGCGGCTCTGTTCGCGCTCGCGGCCGCGGCGCTCCTTGCCTTCGTCAGGATCGAGGCGGGGCGCGGCGCCGCGGCTCTGGTTCCCCTGCCGATGTTCGCGCTTCCCGACTTCCGCGCCGCGGCGACGGCGGCGGCCGGCATGACCTTCGGCATGTACGGCATGATGTTTCTTCTGCCGCAGTTCTGGCTTGCCCAGGGAAAGCTCGACCCGATCGGCGCCGGGCTCGCCTTGACGCCGGCGGCGGTGGTTTACGTCGCAACGTCGCCGCTCTCCGGCCCGCTTGCCGAGCGCATCGGCGCGCGGATCATGATCGCGGGCGGCGTCGCCGTCATTGGCGGCGGGCTCATTCTCATTGGCGCGACCGCCGCCGCGGGCGGGATCGCGGGGGCGGAGATCGGTCTCGCGCTGACCGGCCTCGGCATGGGCCTCGCCACCGGCCCGCTCGCGGGGCTGGCGGTCGCCGCGGTTCCCGCCGCCCGGGCCGGAACCGCCGCCTCGCTCATCAATGTCGCGCGCATGTCCGGCGCTGCGATCGGCGTCGCGGCGCTGGGCGCAGTCTTTACGCTTGCGGGCGGGGGCGCAAGCGGCCTGCGGCTTGCGATGCTGCTTGGCGGGGCGGTCCAGATCGCCGCCGCGGCGAGCGCGTGGAGGACCACGGCCTCTCCATAGGCAAGAGCCGCGGACAGCGGGAATCGTTGACGGAAAAGCCTATCGTTGCGGCGACGGCGATCGTCCACGACCTGACCCTGGTCACACGCCAACGTCGGCGATTTCGACGATACGGGGCGTAACGGTGATCAATCCGTGGACAGTCGAGTGACCGCGCTTGGCGCGACCGCGCAGCGCCCCGTATCGTCGCCGGCGCCGGCCGTGATTCGCGCGGCTTGTTCCCTCGAGCAAGCCGCGGCCGGCCGCGTGAGGCCGCGGCCAAGGTCGCCTCTCTGTCCGCAAGGAGTTTCGCGCCAGATGTCCTCGACAAACGCCCAGCGCCGACATGCGAAGGCCGCCAAGAGAAAGAAAATCCTGGCGGAGCGCCGCCGGCTTGAGCCCCAGGGCGGCGGCGGACTCGCGGGCAAGGTCCGACGGGCCGCGGTTCGGCCCCTGCACTCGTGCCTCATGCAGGATAGCGTGTTCCGCAGCGGCGTGGGGATGGTGTTCCTGAGCCGCAAGACCGGCGCGCGCCGCGTCGCGCTGGGCGGTTTCCTGGTCGACGCCTATTGTCTCGGCGTCAAGAACGCGCTGTTCCGTGAACTGGATGAAGACGAGATGGAACGTCTCCTCGATGGGGCCGGCGCGACCGCTCCGCTCACCCCGGTCGATCCGCCCTATGCGCGCAAACTGCTGCGCGAGGCGGCCGCCTACGCGGACTCGCTCGGACTGCCGCCTCACCCCGACTATGCGGCGGTGGAGCCGCTGTTCGGCGACGTCGCCGTGGACGCCTGCGACGTCGAGTTTGAGTTCGGTTGCGAGGGCCGGCCGTTTTACGTTCCCGGACCGGCCGAATCGCGCACGCAGGTCCGGCGGCGAGTCGACCGCCTGCGGCGAACGCTCGGCGACGACGGTTTCGACTTCGGCTTGCCCGAAGAGGCGATTGACCCGTTCGACGAGGACGGCGGCGAGACGGACTACGATCCCGACATCGGCCCCGATCCCGCGGATTGGCTTGCGCTCGACGAGGACGAGCGCCTGCGCCAGGCGCAGGACTACCACCGGCGCCGCGACGCCTTGTCGGCCCATCCGGATGTTCACGCCGCCATTCATGTCGCGATCGAGAATCAGATCGCGGCGGACGATGAAACGCGGGCGCGGCAAGCGCTGGATCGGCTCATCGCGGAAGGCTTGACGCGACACGAAGCCGTTCACGCCCTCGCCTCGGTCCTGACCGAAATGATCGTCGCGGCCGCCAACGACAAGGAGCATTTCCAGCAGGAGGCCTACAACGACGCCATCGCGCGGATCACCGCCGAAGGTTGGCGGGGGCTGCCGGCCGACGACTGAGGGAGAAGCGGGCGCGGCCTCACCCCTGCGAGAGGCGCCGCCGGTGCTCCTTAACCGGAATCATCGC
>DATNBG010000507.1:0-4356 GCA_035572075.1 Roseiarcus sp.
GCATTTTTATCATGTCGAGAGAATACCAGTTTTCGAGGCGGGGGTGAAGAAACGAACATGATTACGAGCGCGTCTTTTGACGGAGCGACTGGTCCGCGCTCGGAGCTCGGCCTCCCGAATCCTCGAACGCTCCGGGGAACGCCGCGGCCATCGCAACGGTTTAATCTGGGCCGGCGAGAATTATATGAGTCAGCGGGAATTCCGATTCCGCTCGCGGCTTTTCGGCGCTTCGGGCGTGAACGCCGAAGGCGTCGCGAGAGCCCATCCGAGAGGGTCCATGACCGATGACCAGCGCGCGCACATTTTCTCTCCTCGCCGCGGCGACCGTGCTCAGCGGCTGGCTGGCCGGCGCGGCGCTCGAACGCTCGGCGGTCGTGATGCAGGTCTGGCTGACCTTGGGACCGGAATCGTGGGCCCGCTTCGGCCAGGGCGCCGCCTCGGCGACCGGCCTCACCCTCGACGCCGCTGTCGGCGTCGCGGCGGCGGCGCTGATTATCGCCGCCGCGGCGAGCGCCACGTTCGACCGCGACAGCGATCGGAAGACGCCGGGCTCTCTGGTCATAGCCGCTGCTTTCTCGGTGCTCGGGCTCCTGTTCACCGCCAAGGCGATGAACCTCGTGCAATTGCTCGCGGCGTCGCCGCCCGCGGCGGACTTGCAGCCGATATTCGCCGGCTATTTGATTTGGGGCGTCGATTTTCGCGCCGCGGCCGCGGCCGTGGCGTTCGTCGCCGTCGTCTGGGCGCTCCTCGGTCTTAGTGTCGCCGCCGCGCCGGAGAAGCCGAGGGCGGAGGCGCCAGCGGAGTGAAAGGCCCGCTCGGCCGGCCCTCAGACCTCGGCGGCTTCGGGCGTCGCGCTCATTGCGAGCGCCGTCGCGACAGATAGCGCTCAAGCCAGGCCCGCCCGATCAGTTCGCCCCTGTAGCCGAGCCAGGCGCCGGCGAGCGCCGCCGGGACCAGGACCCACGGGCTCGACCAAAAGATCGCGCAGAATCCCGCCGCGATCGCGGCGCCGGCGAGCGCCACCCAGGTGGTGAATTCGGATGAGCCCTTCATTGTCTTCCCAATGGGCCCAGATCGGGCCGATGGGGCTCCTGGCGCCGGAGTCTCCGCGGTTCGCCGAAGGGCGCTATCCGACGGTCTACGTCGCCACGGCGCCCGCGCCGCTCAGGTATTGGCCTCCTGCGGCAGGAAGTCGACCTCGTGTTCCGCGGAAATGCGAACAATCTCCCCAACGTCGGTGAGTTTATCGAGCTTGTTGAACAGCGCCTCCAATTTTTGGGTAGGCGACACCCAGAACAACGCGCGGGCCGGCTTGTCGGATTTGTTAAAATACCCGTGAGGAACGCCCCGGGGCATGCGCACGAGGTCGCCGGCCCTCGCCTGAACCCAGGCTCCGTCCAGCTTGAGGTCGAGGACTCCTTCCTGAACCAGGATGAATTCTTCCTGGGTCGGATGAATATGGACCGGCACAAATTGCCCGGGCTCGCTGTTCGTCTCGAATGCGAACGTCGTGTCGGTCACCGCCTTGGGGAAATAGGTTTGACCCAGGATATTCCAGGTTTTCCCCAAATACCCTTCGCCCTGCCGTGTAATTCCCTTTTCAAGCGGCGCCATGATTTGAGCTCCCACAACTTGACCGATGGAAGATTGCAACAGCCCGCCACAAGCCGCAACCATGGGCCCGATCGCTCTCGCGATCGAGCGCGCTCGAGCCGCCTCACGCCGCCTTGCGGCGCGCGATTTCCGCCTGGAACAGCGGAATCTCGGTCGCCAGCGCCGCGGCGACGCTCGGGCGCTGGCGCATGCGCTCAAGATAGGCCTTCACGTTCGGATACGAAGCGAGGTCGATCTCGGGCGTCGCACGGGTCCAGTTCAACACGACGGTCAGATAGCCGTCCGCGACGCTGAAGCGGTCGAGCAGGAATTCCCGCCCTTTGAGCTTGTCGTCGAGATAGGCGAGGCGGGGGGCGTATTTGGCGACGGTCCAGGCCTTCGCCTCGGGCGGCGTCTTGTCGCCGAGCAGCGGCGTCATGAGGCCCTTGTGCAGTTACGCGCCGATGAAGCTCAGCCATTGCCTTAAGCGCGCCCGTCCGACTCGGTCGGAGGGAGGCGGCGCGAGTTCGGCCTCCGGATATGCGTCGGCGATATATTGCAGGATGGCGGCGTTCTCGGTCAGCACCGTTCCGTCGTCGAGTCTCAGCGCCGGCACATAGCCGAGGGGGTTGATGGCGCGATAGTCCGCGCCCGTCGCGAGCACCCGTCCCAATTTCGTGTCGACCTCGACGAGGTTGACGGCGGCTTCGGCTTCGGTGAGCGCGATGCGGGACGACATCGAGCAGGCGAGGGGGGCGAAGAACAGTTCCATTGGGTCCTCCATTGCTATTTTTGTACCTTCTCGCATAGAATGCCCGCGGTCAAGAGTTTTGTTCGAAATGGTACAAAAATCACCGCGTGACGCTCTTGAGGCCGCTCCCCGGCGGCGGGGGCGTCCGCGCGCCTTCGAGGCCGAGACGGCGCTCGCCCAGGCGATGGACGTGTTCTGGAAGGAGGGATTCGCCGGCGCCTCGCTCGATGATCTGAGCGAAGCGACGGGCTTGAACCGGCCGAGCCTGTACGGCGCTTTCGGCGACAAGCGCGCGCTCTATCTCAAGGCCTACGGCCAGTACCGGAAGCGCATGAACGAGACGTTTCAGCCGCTGTTTCAGGCGCGCGCGCCGCTACGGGCGAAGCTCAGGCGCATTCTCATCGCCGCGCTCGACCTTTACCTCAGCGGCGAGGATGGGCCTCGCGGCTGCTTCACGGTGCTCAGCGCCGCCTCCGACGCGATCTCCGATCCGGAGCTTCACAGTCTCGTCGCCGAGGCGATCGACAGCGCCGACCGGGCGTTCGGGCGCATGTTCGCCGATGCGCGCGCGGCGGGCGAGCTGCCGCATAGCGCCGATCCGCGGCGCCTCGCGCGCATGGCCTCGGCGACCCTCCACACGCTGTCGATCCGGGCGCGCGCCCGCATTCCCCGCGCGGAAATCCTGCCGGTCGTCGAGGACGCGGTGACGACGATCTGCGGGCCAGCGGGGCGGGCCGCCGCCCGGCGCAAACCGGCCCCGCCACTCGCGCCGCCGTCTTAAGAATTGCGCACTCGAAGGCTAACCTGCCTCCCGTCAACCCTGGATAAGGAGCATCGCGCCATGGCCGAAGCCGCAGGTCCGACCGGGAAATTCGTCTGGTACGAATATATGGGCGACAACCTCAAGGCCGCCGTCGATTTCTACACCCATGTCGTCGGGTGGACGTCCAAGGACGCGGGGATGGGAGACTTCCCCTATGAGATTGTCTCGACCGGCTCGACCATGGTCGCCGGCATGATGGACATTCCCGGCGAGGCGAGGGCCATGGGCGCAAAGCCCAGTTGGCTCGGTTACGTCTGGGTCGAGGACGTCGACAGGGCGCTGCCGAAACTGACCGCCGCCGGAGGCAAGGTCTTCAAGGCGCCGGCCGACATTCCCGGCGTCGGCCGCTTCGCCGTCGTCGCCGATCCCGACGGGGCGACGTTCATGCTGTTCAAGGATGCGGGCGGCAATCCGCCTCCGCCTCCGCCCGCGGGAACGCCCGGCCTCGTCGCCTGGCGGGAATTGCATGCCGGCGACAGCGCCCGCGCTTTCGCGTTCTATTCGGGCCAGTTCGGCTGGAAGAAGGAGCGCGACTTCGACATGGGCGCGATGGGCGTCTACCATGTCTTTGAAAGCGCCCCGGGCGAGCAGGGCGGGATGGTCACCAAGACGCCGCAAGCGCCCGCGCCGTTCTGGCTCTTCTATTTCAACGTCGACGCCATCGACGCCGCGGCCGGGCGCATCAAGGCGAAAGGCGGGCGGATCGCCCACGGGCCCAATGAAACGCCGAACGGCCGCTGGGTCGTGCAGGGCCTCGATCCGCAAGGGGCGATGTTCGGGCTGGCGGCGGCGAAGCGCTAAGCCTTAGCCCGGCTTGCGCACGGCGTGGAGGGCGGCGGCTTGACAAAATACCAACCAGTTGGTATGCAGACGGGATGGAGGCGGTCAAACGATCGGCGAGCGTTTCGCCCAAGGCGGGGAAGTTGGCGAAGGCCGCGCCGCCGCTCGCCTCGGCGCGCAGGCTGCTCGACGCGGCGGTCCACGTGATCCGCTCAAAGGGTTATTCGGCGGCCCGCGTCGAGGACATCTGCGCCGAGGCGGGCCTCACCAAGGGCGCGTTCTTCCACCATTTCAAGAGCAAGGAGGCCTGCGCCCTCGCCGCGGCGGCGCATTTCGCCGCCAACGCCGCGGAGCTCTTCGACGCGGCGCCCTACAGCCGCTCGCCCGACGCGCGGGCGCGCGTTCTCGG
>DATNBG010000508.1:0-3544 GCA_035572075.1 Roseiarcus sp.
GAGCGGTCGACGCGCAGGGCCGGGATCTCGGCCAGACCCGCCTGCAAAGGAAGAAGTGCGCGGGCCATCAGATCGGCGTCATCAGGAAGGCGATCGAGCGGGACGCCCGAGTCGACCGAGAACGGGCCGACGCGCGTCCGCCTGAGTTCGACCACATGCCCGTAAGCGCCGAGCGCGCGGCCGAGATCGCGCGCGATCGCTCGGACATAGGCGCCCTTGCCGCATTCAGCCTCGAGCACCGCGGCGTCCCGCTCAGCCGACATTAGTTCGAGGCGATAGACATGGATCAAGCGCGGCTCGATCTCGAACGTTTCGCCTTCCCGCGCCAGATCGTAGGCGCGGGCGCCGGCGATGCGGATGGCGGAGAAGGTCGGCGGCGTCTGGAGGATCTCGCCGACGAAGCGGGGCAGCAGGCTTTCAATCTCGGCGGGGGCCGGGCGCCGCTCCGAGCGGGCGACGATCTCCCCTTCGGCGTCGTCTGTCGCGGTTTCCTCGCCCCAGCGCACGCGGAAACGGTAGGCCTTGGCCCCGTCCTGAACGACCGGCACGGTCTTGGTCGCTTCCCCGAACGCGACCGGCAACACGCCGGAGGCGAGCGGATCGAGGGTGCCAGCGTGGCCCGCCTTTTTGGCGTTGAACAGGAACTTCAGCCGCCCGACCGCCTGGGTCGAGGAGACACCGGGCGGCTTGTCGAGATTGATCCAGCCGTCGATCTCGACCCGGGAGGAGCGCTCTTGCCGCGGCTCCGGACGCCGGCGTTCCTCGGGAGGCTCCCCGGTCATTCCTTGTCCCCGCCGCCGCCCTTGAGGTCGCGCGCCACCGCCGGCGATTTCAGGAGCGCGTCCATGCGCGCCTGGGCGTCGAAGCTCATATCCAGCTCGAAACGCAGATCGGGAGCGAACTTGAGATTGACGCGGCGCGCGATGAGCGCGCGCAGCTCCTTCTTGTGGCGGTCGAGCGCGCCGAGGACCGCGGCCGCGTCCTCGCCGCCGAGCGGCATCACCAGGATGGTCGCGAACCTGAGGTCGGGCGACATGCGCACCGCGGGCACAGTGACGGGATGGCGATCGAACGCGTCGTCGGGCGCCTCGCCGCGAGCGAGGATGTCGGCGAGCGCGTGCCGGATGAGTTCGCCGACCCGCTCGAGCCTGTGGCTCGGGCCGTGCGGCCTGGAAATGAACCGGGACATAGCGCACTCCCTTGAGGCGCGGCGTGCGATCAGCTCGGGTTTTCTAAACCGGCGGAGCGCGTCGTGGGCTAGACCGCTCCGAGTCGCATGGAAAAATCGGGCAGCGCCGCCAAGGTCAGCGCCTCGTCCGGACCGCGCTCGACGATCGAACGCCAGCCCTCGCCTTCCGCTCCCGATGGACGAACGTGACGCGGCGCGCACCGTCGACGACCCACAACTCCGGTGAAAGCGATGGCGCGCATAGAGGTCGGGCCTTCAGCCCCCGGTCATAGGAGAGGCTTGTCACCGCTACCTCGATCGCCAGCAGAATGTCCGAGCCCTTCACCTCCTCGAGCTTGATCCCTCTGGGATAGACGACGCGGTCCGGCTCAACGAAGGTGTGCGCCCTGAGAGAGATCGTGGTCACCACGCCCATCCGCAGGTTCTCAGGCAAGGCCCGCACGACTTCCATAGTCAGCGCGGATTTCAGCAGTTCATGGACATGCGTCTTCGCCTGCGTCGGCACGATCTCGCCTTCAATCAGCTCGAAATTCTCGTCTTCCGAGACGATGCCGGAGTCCTGCATGCGCAGGATTTCGGCGACCGTGAACGAGCGGCGGTCGAAACCTTCGGCTGCGCGGGTGACGTTGGATCGCATGTCTTATCGCTCCGCCCGCGGCTCATTGCAGCGTGCGGCGGATCTCCTCGACGTTATAGCACTCGATGACGTCGCCGACCCGCATGTCCTGGTAGTTCTCGAACGCCATGCCGCATTCCTGCCCGGCCTGCACCTGGGCGACTTCGTCCTTGAAGCGCTTGAGCGTCGACAGCTTGCCCTCGTGCACAACGACACTGTCGCGGATGAGGCGAACATGCGCGCCGCGCTGCACGACGCCGTCGGTCACCCGGCAGCCGGCGACCGTGCCGACCTTGGAAATGTTGAACAGCTCGAGGATCTGCGCATTGCCGAGCATCGTCTCGCGCAGCGTCGGGGCGAGCAGACCGGAAAGCGCCGCCTTCACATCGTCCACCAGATTGTAGATGATGTTGTAGTAGCGGATCTCGACTCCGCCTTGCTCCGCGAGGTCGCGCGCCTCCTTGTGCGCGCGCACGTTGAAGCCGAGGATGACCGCCTTCGAGGCGGTGGCAAGGGTCACGTCGGATTCGGTTATGCCGCCGACGCCGCCGTGGATGACCCGGGCGCCGACCTCCTCGTTGCCAAGCTTCTCGACCGCGGCCGTGATCGCCTCGAGGGAGCCTTGCACGTCGGCTTTGACGACAAGCGGCAACTCCTTGCGTCCCGCGGCCTTGAGGTTGCTCATCATGTCGGAGAGCGAGGTTCTGAGCGCAGGTCCGCGCGCCGCGAGCTTCTCCCGTCTCTGGCGCTCGCGGTATTCCGTGATCTCTCTCGCGCGCGCCTCCGTCTCGACGACCGCGACCCGGTCGCCCGCCTCCGGCGCGCCGTCAAACCCGAGCACCTCGACCGGCGTCGACGGCCAGGCCTGCTCGACGGTTTCGCCCTTGTCGTTGATCAGCGCGCGGACGCGGCCCCAATGCGATCCGGCGACGACCAGCCCGCCGATCTTGAGCGTGCCTCGCTGCACAAGCACCGTCGCCACCGGCCCGCGGCCTCGATCGAGCCTCGCCTCGATGACCGTGCCTTCCGCGCTGCGATCAGGGTCGGCGACGAGATCAAGCAGCTCGGCCTGGAGCGCGATCGCCTCGAGCAGCTTGTCGAGGTTGGTTCCCTTGGTCGCCGACACCTCCACCGCCAGCGTGTCGCCGCCGAACGCCTCGACCTGCACGTCGTGCTGCAGGAGCTCCTGCAGCACTCGCTGCGGGTTGGCTTCAGGCTTGTCGATCTTGTTGATGGCGACGATGATCGGCGCCTTGGCCGCCTTGGCGTGGCGAATCGCCTCGATAGTCTGCGGCATGACGCCGTCGTCCGCCGCCACGACCAGAACGACAATGTCGGTGACCTTCGCGCCGCGCGCGCGCATCGCGGTGAAGGCGGCATGGCCGGGCGTGTCGATGAACGTGATCGCCTCGCCGCCGGGCGCAACCACCTGGTAGGCGCCAATGTGCTGAGTGATGCCGCCGGCCTCGCCCGCCACCACATTGGCGTGGCGGATCGCGTCGAGAAGCGAGGTCTTGCCGTGATCGACGTGACCCATGATGGTGACGATCGGCGGACGGGGCACGGGGGCGCCGTCCCCGTCGGGCCGGTCGAAGAGGCCTTCCTCGACGTCGGACTCAGCGACGCGCTTGACCGTATGGCCCATTTCCTCGGCGATGAGCTCCGCGGTGTCGGCGTCGAGCACGTCGGTCAGCGTCACCATGCGGCCCTGGCGCATCAAAAGCTTGATCACGTCGACC
>DATNBG010000509.1:0-3033 GCA_035572075.1 Roseiarcus sp.
AACCGAAGCGGCAGCGCGAAAAGACCGGGCGGGGCGCGAAGCGGAGCGAAGGCCAGCGGTGAAAGCGCGGAAGCAAGCTTCATTTGCGTTGCTTCGCTCGGAACGCGCCGTTTGTTACGCCGCCATGTTCGCCAGCCGCTAAACTTTGACCGCCGACCCCGCCCGCTTGAGCGCATGGCGAATGAGCCGGTCGACCAGCTCCGGGTAGCTGACGCCCATCGCCTCAAACATCTTCGGGTACATGCTGATGTTGGTGAAGCCGGGCAGCGTGTTGACCTCGTTGACGAGCAGCCCGCCGTCGTCGCGGAGAAAGAAGTCGACGCGCGCCAGGCCCTCGCAGGAAAGCGCGCGGAACGCTTCGATCGCGAGCCTGCGCACCTTGTCGCTCACCTCGCGCGGAAGGTCGGCCGGGACCTTGATCGCGGCGCCCTCGTCGTCGAGATATTTGGCTTCGTAGGTGTAGAAGCCGTGGCGGTTCGAGGGCACGATCTCGCCAGGCGGCGAAGCGACGAGCGAGCCGTCCTCGCCCTCGAGCACGCCGCACTCGATCTCGCGGCCGGGAACGTATTCCTCGACCAGAATCTTGCGGTCATGCCGGAAGGCTTCGGCGACGGCTTGAGCGAACTCCTGCCCTGTCGCCGCCTTGCTGATTCCGACCGACGAGCCGAGGCGGGCGGGCTTCACGAACACCGGACGGCCGAGCTCGGCCGCGACCTTTTCGAAAGCGGGCGCTTCGCCCTGGGCGAAACAGAGGAAGCGGGCGTTGGGCAGCCCGGAATCGCGCATGAGCCGCTTGGCGACATCCTTGTCCATCGCCGCGGCTGAGCCGAGGACGCCCGAGCCGACATAAGGAACGCCCGCGATCTCAGCCAAGCCCTGGACGGTTCCGTCCTCGCCGAAGGGGCCGTGCAGAACGGGGAAGACGACGTCCACCGCGCAAGACAGATCGGCGGTCCCCTCCGTCCCGGACAGGATCGCGAGCCGCCCCGCGCCGCCCGGAACGAGAGCGACGAGGGGCCCGCTCTCCGGCACGGCGGCAGGAAACGCGCCGCCTTCAAGCGAACACAGGCGCCAGGCGCCGGCCCGGTCAATGCCGATCGCAACCGTCTCGTAGCGCTCGGGGTCGAGCGCGCGGAACACGTTGCGCGCCGAAATCACCGAGACGTCGTGCTCGGCCGAGCGGCCTCCGAACAAGAGCGCGACGCGCAGTCTTTCCGCCATGCCGCGGTCTCCGAATCACTACTGGCCAAGACTTCGCCGAATGCAGCGGGATTGGTCAACCGGAGATCGCGCACGGCCGAGCGCGCCCACGACCGTAGTCGCCGATCAAGGCGGGGAGAACAGCGACTCGACCGAAATCTCGAATCCCGGCGGATCGAGCTTCACGGCTCCTTCGGACAGAACGCGCGTCTCGATCGCGTCGCCTCCGCCCCGCTTGTGATGAATGACCACGCGCCGGTCGGGGTCGAGGATCAGATAGTGCTCGACGCTCGCGAGCGAGAAATAGCCGCTGAGCTTGCGGCCATGGTCGATCGCAGCGGTGGTCGGCGAGAGCACTTCGACAACGATGACCGGATTGTCGATCTCAATGGCGTCCGCTGGAGCCCGAGGACCACAGACGACGGAAGCGTCCGGCTCGTAGGTCGTTCGCGCGTCGACCCGGACCGCCATGCCGTCGGCAAAAACCTCACACGGCAGAGCGGCCGTGACCAAGCCGCCTTCCATGGCCTTTGCCGCCCTGAACTTCGTTCGAATGTGGGCCGCCCGCTCCGGCGCCATCATCGCAGGCTCCGCGGACGAAATCATCACCGGAACGCCGTCGTGCAGCTCCCAGCGCCCCTCCTGTCCCTCGGCCCAGGGTAGGAACTCCTCGACGGTCATCAGCTTGAGCGCGGTCGACATGAAGGCGCCTCAGGAGCCTGCGGAGACAGCGAGCCCGGAGCATCATAACTCCCGGCCGCTGTTCCTGTCTCGCCTCAGTTCATGGTCGGGATCGCGAACTGCGCCCCATCCTTGATACCGGACGGCCACCGGGCGGTCACGGTCTTGGTGCGGGTGTAGAAGCGGATCGAGTCCGGCCCGTGCTGGTTCAGGTCGCCGAAGCCCGACCGCTTCCAGCCGCCAAAGGTGTGATAGGCGAGCGGCACGGGAATCGGGAAATTGACGCCGACCATGCCGACCTTGACCTTGGTCACGAAATCGCGCGCCGCGTCGCCGTCACGGGTGTAGATCGCGACGCCATTGCCATATTCGTTGTCGTTGCACAATCCGAGCGCCTCGCGATAGTCGTGCGCGCGGACGACCGACAGGACGGGGCCGAAGATCTCTTCCTTGTAGATGCGCATGTCCTTCGTCACGTTATCGAACAGACATCCGCCCATGTAGAAGCCGTTCTCATAGCCCTGCATCTTGAAGTTGCGGCCATCGACCAGAAGCTTCGCCCCTTCCTTGACGCCGATATCGACATAGCCGCGCACTTTCTCGAGCGCCGCCTTGGTGACCAGAGGGCCATAATCCGCGCCGGCGTCGGTCGACGGCGCGATCTTCAAGGACTCGACGCGCGGAATGAGGCGCCGGACGAGGTCGTCGGCGGTCTTCTGACCGACCGGAACCGCAACCGAGACCGCCATGCAGCGCTCGCCCGCCGAGCCGTAGCCTGCGCCGATCAGCGCGTCGACCGCCTGGTCCATGTCGGCGTCCGGCATCACCACCATGTGATTCTTGGCGCCGCCGAAACACTGCACGCGTTTTCCTGTCGCGCAGCCGCGCGTATAGACATATTCCGCGATCGGGGTCGAGCCGACGAAGCCGATCGCCTGAATGTCGGGATCGTCGAGGATCGCGTCGACCGCCTCCTTGTCGCCGTTGACGACGTTGAGGACGCCCGGAGGCCCGCCGGCCTCGACGAACAGTTCACCGAGCCGCATCGGCACGCCGGGGTCGCGCTCCGAGGGCTTGAGAATGAAAGCATTGCCGCAGGCGATCGCCGGCCCGAGCTTCCATAGGGGGATCATCGCCGGAAAGTTGAACGGG
>DATNBG010000510.1:0-5783 GCA_035572075.1 Roseiarcus sp.
ACCGTGTTCGAAAACTATGACGCGATCATCGACGCCGCCTGCGAAGCGTGGCGAAAGCTCATCGCTCAACCCAAAACGATCACCTCCATCGGAATGCGCGACTGGGCGTACATCGGTCAGCCGCTATGACCCTTGGTATTATAGCCTCACCTAGTGATCGCGCTGCGCCAGTAGCGTCATGGCCGCGCTTGACGCGGCCATCCACGCGAGGCGCCGTCACGCGCCTGTCTCCCCCGACAAAAATAACGCCGTTTGAGACAATTGGATTAGCGGTCTGGGTCGCGGTCTTTTCGCCGCAGCCGTCACAGACGAGGGCTTTCCGCTTCCTCCGGCCGCCGCTCAGTACCGGCGCAGCAGAGAGACCATCTTGCCCTGGACGCGGACCCGGTCGGGCCCGAAAATCCGGGTTTCGTAGGCCGGATTCGCCGCTTCCAGCGCAATCGAGGCCCCCCGCTTGCGCAATCGCTTGAGGGTGGCTTCCTCCTCGTCGATCAGCGCCACGACGATATCGCCGGTCTCGGCCGTGTCCTGTTTGCGGATGATGACCGTGTCGTTTTCGAGAATTCCCGCCTCGATCATCGAATCGCCGCGCACCTCGAGGGCGAAGTGCTCGCCTCCGCCCAGGAATTCGGGCGGCATCGCGAAGGTCTCGATCCGCGTCTGGATGGCCGAGATCGGGGTGCCGGCGGCGATGCGGCCCATCAGCGGCACCATGACGGCGGGGCGTTCGTCTCCGTCGCGGGCCGGCGCGACCGGCCTGAAGCGTCCGAGATTGCCCGGGATCACGCTCGGCGAGAACCTCTGCGCCCTCGGCGTCGCGACCGTCGCCGATTCGGGCAGCCGCAAGACTTCGATCGCGCGGGCGCGGTTCGGGAGCCGCCGGATGAAGCCGCGCTCCTCGAGCGCCATGATGAGGCGATGAATTCCGGATTTCGAGCGCAGATCGAGCGCGTCCTTCATTTCGTCGAACGACGGCGGCACGCCCGATTCCTGCAGGCGCTCATGGATGAAACGCAGGAGCTCGCTCTGCTTTTTTGTCAGCATCATCTCTCTCCAGACGGCCCGCCGGCTTCGCCAGGAACCCGTACGGACCGCGGGTCGGGCGAATCGCGACTCTGGCTAAAACAAATCGCGAACAAACCCTAATCGTTCACGGCCTGTTCGGCAAGAGCTAAAGTGGAGCGGGCGAAAAAAAGCTTGGCCATCCTAGGCGGTCCGAGCCGGAATGAAGGAGGGGCGGGTCCGCCGCCCGCCCGAGCCGCCCGCAGGCAGCCCCCGCGAAATCATTGCCGCGCGCAACTTTGTGCGCGGGCGAAAGCCAAGCGCGCGTGGGAGACGGCCGCTCAATCCGGGCTGCAGGAGGGGCAGAGATAATACGCCTGTCTGAGCACACCCTTCATGGCGACGCGGATCTCGTCCAGCGAAGCGCCGCCGAATGCGCCTCGCTCCCATGCGCTCGCGGCCATGGCGTAGGCGGCGGGGACCGCTTTTTCATTATCTGCGGAAAGAAGGAAATGACGGCAACATTCGCAGGGGATGATCGCCCGCGTGGCTCGCGCGAATTGTTCCAATGCTTCCTGGACATGGCTGCTCATCGCGGTCTCCCCGCCGGTCACGCGGCATTAACCATGCGTCTTGATTCGTGACCGGAACATGGCGTCGCCGGACGGCGGCGCTCAGTAATGGCGCCAGCGGGAATGGGCGCGCCGCCGGATCGACCGGGGCGATCGCGGCTTCGGGGCAGGCGTTGCGCTCTGGCCGCCGTAAAGGTCGATGGTCTGCCCGAGATATTCGTTCGTCGCCATCTCCGCGCCCGCATCGCTTCGGCGAGCGGCTGCAGCCGGCGGGGACGCGGCGCCGGAGGGCGGGTTGGCGGCGATCTGTTGCTCGAGGGCCTTGAGATCGGCGGCAGCCGCGGCGGCCGCGGCCGACGCCTGCGCGGAGGGCGGCGCCGACACTGCGAGTTCGTCCCCGGATGAAGCGGGCGCCGGCGATTGCGGCTGGACCGGGGCCGGCGGGCCGGCGGCGGCGTGAGAGCCCGCGCCCTGGGCGGGGGCTTGCGAGGGAGCTTGCCGCGCCGCCTCTCGCAGGGTCTGGAATTGAGCCGGCTTCGGCGCGGCCTCGCTCACGCCGGCGGGGGAGGGCTTCGAACCGTGAACCGGCGGCGCCTTGTGGGGCTCGATCTCAACCGTCGCCGTCAGGCCGGCGACGAGTTCGACCCCTTCCGGGACCTTGTCGATATGGATACGCACCGGCACCCGCTGGGCGAGGCGCACGAAGGTGAAGAGCGGATTGACCGAAGCGAGGCCGGAAGCGTCCGGAGTGGCGTTGGGAACATTGATCCCGCGCGAGAGTCCCTGGACCCTCCCGTGCAGCAGGGAGCTGTAGCCCATCAGCTTGATCGTCGCCGCATCGCCTTCATGAATCCGGCTCAGCGCGGTCTCTTCGAAATAGGCGTCGACCCAGTAGGAGTCGGAATTGACGATCGAAAGCTGGAGGGCCCCGACATTGGCGTAGTCGCCGAGCTGAGCGGTAAGGTTGGTGATGAAGCCGTTGACCGGCGAGCGCACCTGCGTGCGCTTGAAATTGATGCGCGCCTGGTCGAGGTTGGCGAGCGCCGACTGATAGGCCGCCTCCGCGGTGGTCGCCTGGCTGATATAGGTCTGCCGCTCCTCCATGGTGACCGCGATATCGTTGAGCTTCTCGCGCCGGACCATTTCGGCGTTGGCGTTGTCGGCGGCCGCGCGCGCCTGCTCGGCCGCCGCCTGCGCCTGACGGACGGCGATGGAATAGTTCCTCGGGTCGATCAGCATCAAAAGGTCGCCCTTGTGGACGAACTGATTGTCTACGACCGGCAA
Organism: Roseiarcus sp.; assembly: GCA_035572075.1. Classification (GTDB taxonomy): domain Bacteria; phylum Pseudomonadota; class Alphaproteobacteria; order Rhizobiales; family Beijerinckiaceae; genus Roseiarcus. The sequence continues at coordinate 2,859 of DATNBG010000510.1, forward strand.
TTGCACGATCTCGCCCGCCACCTGGGGGGCGATTTTGACGATATAGGCGCGGACCGTCCCGTCGCGCGTCCAAGGCGCGCCCATGTAATATTGCCAGGCCGCGAACCCGAGCGCCGCGGCGGCGCAAACCGCCGTTGCGGTGATGAGCGCCGGCAGGACGCGCAGCGACGACAGCGCCGATCCGCGTTTGATCAGCGGGGCCGCCGGGACTTCGCTGGCCTTCGCCTCGACGCCGGACATCAGTGCCCCCAACGCGCGATCATGACGACGATCGATGAGACAATGATAACATAGAGCGCGAGCTCGAACAGCGCGGGATGCCAGACCTGCTCGCTGAGGCCAAAGCGGTCGCCCACGCGTCTCAGGACGAGATAGGCGGCCCACGCGACGGCCAGGATCACCGCGATCGGCGCCACGTAAAGCCCGAACAGGTTGATTTCGGTGAATCTCATGCGCTCGGCTGCTGGTCGAAGTAGGAGGCGAACTCGGAGAGTTGACCGAAGATCACCAGGATGCTGGCCCTGAGGCTCAGCAGGACGCGGCCGCCGGACCTCGCGGGGGGCAGGGCGGCGAGCCGGCGGTCGAGGTCCCTGAGGCGCCCCATCGCCTCGCCGCTTCGCCCTTCGGCCAGGGCTTGAAGCGCCGCGTCCACCATTGCGGCAGGGACAAACCGCGGCGCTACGCGTCGAAGCCGCACGATCTCCTTGCCGATCGCGACGGCCGAGGCGAGCTCGGCGCGTTCGACAGGCTCGGCCTCGTCGGGCATCGCCAGCAGACGGGCGACGCCGCGACTCTCCCAGTCATCCTGCCGTCCGGGCGAAGCCCGTCTCGCAAGCCGCCTGAGATCGGCGAGCGTCAACGCCAGCAGCCTTTGGGCGCGGATCGCCGGCGATAACGGAGGAATGATCAGCATGGCGACCGCGCCGACGGCGATCCCGGCGAGGATCGCGATCGCGCCGTTCCAAAACCGCGACGCATCGTAGGTCATGCCGTTTGCGATGTTGAGCATCGGCACGACATTGAAGGTGGCCGCGGTGAACAGGAACGAATGGCGCCAGGGCAGGGCGATCAGAAATCCGAACGGCACAAGGACGAGTCCGAGGGCGAGGCTGAGACTGGGAAAGGTCGTCGCCTTCGGAAGAACCCCGAACGCCAGCGCGGCCGCGGCGGCGGCGCTGATCACGGTTCCCCTAAGAAACGTCATCGATGCCGAATAGGCCATGTCTCCCTGCAGCGGCAAGAGGATGACGATCACCGCGCAGAAGGTGATCGCGGTCACGCCGCTCGGCCAGGCGCTCGCGATCCACAACAGCGAAATCGCGCCGACCGCGACAAGGACGCGCGCGGCGTTGATCAAGGGGGGAAGCCAATCGGCGACATGCAATCGCGCCGTTCCCCCGACGCCGACAATGGCGCGGGGGTCGATCACGCCGGTCAGGCCATTAAGACCGCGCGCCATGCCGAGCATGCCGAGAGCCGCGTTGTCCGCCAGCAATCTCTGGATCGGGGTCTCGGCGTTGAAGCTGATGAGCGAGCGCGCCGCCGAGCGGCACGCCTCGCGCAACGCCTCGGGCTCCCCGGCCGAATCGGCGGCGCCTGGCGAGAGCCGCCCGCGCGGCAATTGATCGTGAACGGCTTGGGCCTCGCGTGGGGTCGAGGCGTCGCCATTACGCGCGATCGCAACCGCAACCTTGCGCCAGGCCGAAATCGTCTCCATCAGGCCTGACACCGCCCGTTGCAGCACCGCCGAGCGATAGCGCAGATCGGACGCCTCGCCGATCGCCGCGTCGATCATCGGATCGAGCGCAATGACCCGCCGCAGCAGCTCGCGTCGAAGCGCCCGAAACGGAAGAAGGTCGGAGCTGGCGTGCCTGAAGCAATGGGCGAAGCCATCCATGATCGCGGTCGTGAGCGCGGCGAATTCCGCCGCGAGCCTTCGCCGCGAGTGGCCGAGATCGGTCAAAGCGAGCACGACGCCCGCGCACACAATGCCGACGCATATCTCGACGGAGCGATTGATGGCGAAGATCACGACAATGCCATGGGTGCTCCCGACCGGCCCGAGGACGTCGATCGCAAGAATGGCCGCGGTGTAACCGGCGAGCGCCGCGGCATAGGCCGCGAAATTGCGCAACAGCGTCGCGACGAAGGCGGAGGCCGCGCACCAGAATGCAAGGCCGATGAGGAAGGCTATCCGATCCTGACGAAAAAGCGCGGCGAGGATCACGATGCCGATGGCGCCAATGACGGTTCCGACCATCCGGAACGCCGATTTGCGCAGCGAGGCTCCGAGCACCGGCTGGCAGACGAGCGCGGCGGTCGTCGCCGCCCAGGACGGCTCGTTGAGTTCGAGCGCGAAGGCGACATAGAAGGAAAGACAGACGGACGCCCATAGCCTCAAGCCGAACAGGAACGCGGGCGTCGCATCGCGCAGGGCTTCAGCCAGCAACGCGCCGCGGGACTTGCCGATCGTGGGACTGGCCGCCGTCATGGCCCCATGGTTATATCACCGCGAGCAGCCCGCCATCGACATAGATGGTCTGCCCGTTCACATAGTCGGAGGCGGACGAGGCGAGGAACACGGTCACGCCGATGAGATCATCCGGCACGCCCCACCGTCCGGATGGCGTGCGGCCTTTGACCCAGGCGTCGAACTTGGGGTCGTCGATGAGCGCCCGGTTCATTTCGGTCGCAATGAACCCGGGCCCGATGGCGTTGGCCTGAATGTTATGCTTCGCCCATTCCGCCGCCATGGAGCGGGTGAGCATTTTGATCGCGCCCTTCGCGGCCGTGTAGGGCGCGATCGTCGCGCGGGCGACCTCGCTCGCAAGCGAGGCGATATTGATGATCTTGCCGCCGCGCCCACGCTTGATCATGCGCTTCGCCGCCTCGCGGCCGATCTGGAATGATCCGGTGAGATGGATC
>DATNBG010000511.1:0-16553 GCA_035572075.1 Roseiarcus sp.
GAATCCCGGCCCTATGAATCCAAGACGCTCGGGGCGAACGTCGACGCCGTTGCGCCGGATGGAACGGCGGTGCGCCTGCTGTTGAGCCTCGCCCGGGGGAGCATGGCGCATTTCGAACTGCCAGCTGGGGCGGTGTCGCATGGCGTCAGGCATCGGACGGTCGAGGAAATCTGGTTCGTGGTCGGCGGGCGGGGCAGGATTTGGCGCAGCCAGAACGGAGTGGAGCGAATCGACGCGCTTGAGCCTGGCACGGCGCTCACCATCCCGCTCGGAACCGCGTTTCAGTTTCGCGCGGAGGCCAGTTCGCCGCTCGCCTTTGTGGCGATCACCATGCCCCCCTGGCCCGGCATGGACGAGGCCCTGCCCGCCTCCGGCCCCTGGACGCCGACCGTCACGCCCGGCGGCGACGCCTGAAGCGCCTTGCGCGCCGCGAGGCTCGCTGATAGCCCATGGGTCCGCAGGGAAGCGCCGGTTTAGCTCAGTTGGTAGAGCAACGGTTTTGTAAACCGTGGGTCGGGGGTTCGAGTCCCTCAACCGGCACCACTTCCCCTTCCAAAAATCGTCCAAAAGCGGTCCGAAACGCCAACGAAAAGAGCGATTTCTTTGCTCTTCGGTGTCCGTGGCCGTTCGGCTGAGTATGTTGGCGTCGCCCGACCACCATGTCCATCGGCATGAGGGCGAGGGCGGCGTGTATTTGGTCGAGGCTCGGAAAATCGCGCAAGCTTTACTGCCTTCGCCACAGCGGTAACCGTGTTCGAAGGCCAGAAGCATTCGATGTCAGGGACATGAATCTTCGACTTGAAGCCCGGCTGCTACGCGAGCCACCGAAAGAAGTCATTGAGCGCGGCGAGCGTCCCGGCCTGGGTCGACGCGATCATCGCCTCGCCACTGCGCGCGCCCATCTTCGACGCGAGCCGGTCCCTGAACGCGATAGCTTGCTCGCGGCGAAACGTCTTAAACTCGCGCCAGCCCGTGTCCTCTTCGAACGGGGCTATAGCTTTGAGCGCGGCGTCGACGGTGGCGGCGCTCTTGCCTGGGCGGCCTTCAGGTGGCGCGCATAGTCGCACTTGATGCGCTCATTCAGCGGGTTCAGTTTCAGCATGAGCACAGTCTTTCTCGAAATCACAGTTTGCATTGGCTTCCGCGCGATCCGTTATCCGTTCGGACGCCATTGACTTGAGGTCGAGCGCCAGGCCGAGTTTGCCGAGCTCGGCGCGCCGGACCGTTCGATGCGTTTGCGTCTCGCACACCGAGCATATGGCGGTGAGCTTGGCACGGTATGCTCAGCGACTCGGCGGAATGCGGGGTTGTATCTATGATCCACGATCATCTCACCTTGATCTGCTTCACCATCTGTTCGATGACCGGCAGGGCACGTGGCTTCACTGGATTTCCGGAGCGGTCCCTTATGCGTCGCGAGGAGGGCGTGAGACTCCGGTTGTTCCGGAGGTGATCCACGCGGACGGCGCAAATCCGTTCAAAAATCTTGCGCTCTTCGCCGCGTAGCGGCGCTCGGCCGACGATTGTTGGTGGCACAGGAGCCGAGCACGAGCTCAGCGAGACGGACCGCGGCGACCGACCTCCACTTCCTCAGCCCGATGCGCAAGCGTGAATTTGACCGCTGACGGAACCGGTGGCTTCCGCGGTTTGACGTCTGCCGGTTCGAAAGTCGGCGGTGGGTCCAATTCCGAGCCAAAGGACGCCAGCATGTGCCGATTTTACGAAATCCTTATGCTCCCGTGCCTGATTCGCAATCGAAAGCTTATGCGGATCGGCGTTAAGCAGCGCCCGCAAGGAGGCGGTCATGCTTGACGTTGCATTCGTAGCGCTCGGTCTCGGGATTCTCGCGCTCACGGGTTTCTATGCGCTTGCGTTGCGCCGACTTTAGGAGCCCATGCGATGAGCGAGCCGATCATCGGGCTGGTCGTGGCCGTCGGGCTCGGCCTTTATCTCCTCTACACGTTGATCCATCCTGAAAAGTTTTGAACTCATAGGGTGACATGATGACGCTTGTCGGCTGGGCGCAGATCGCGCTCGTGCTCGCCCTGGCGCTTGGCTGCGCCATACCCCTCAGCAGACTCATCGCTGACATTTACGCAGGCGGGAGAAACTTCCTCACCCCGATCTTCGGATGGATCGAGCGCGGCTTTTATCGCCTGGCGGGGGTCGATCCTTCGCGCGAGCAGGATTGGCTTTCCTACACGCTGGCGATGCTCGCCTTCTCCATTGCAGGGTTCCTATCGCTCTACGCGTTACAGCGACTGCAAGGCCTTCTCCCACTCAATCCGCGCAGCTTCGACGGCGTGCCGCCCGATCTCGCGTTCAATACCTCGACCAGCTTCATCACCAACACCAATTGGCAGAATTACGGCGGCGAGACGACAATGAGTCATCTCACGCAGATGCTTGGCCTCACCGTGCACAATTTCGTCTCCGCCGCGACCGGGTTGGCGATGGCGTTCGCGCTGGTGCGAGGTTTCGTCCGATCCTCGGCGACCACCGTCGGAAATTTCTGGGCCGATCTGACCCGCGTCACGCTCTACATCCTCCTGCCAATCTCGGTCATCGGCGCGCTTGCCCTCATCGTTTGCGGCGTGCCGCAGACGCTCGCCGGCGCGATCGACGCGGCCACGCTCGAGGGGGCGAAGCAGACGATTTCGCTCGGCCCCGTCGCGAGCCAGGAGATCATCAAGAACCTCGGCACGAACGGCGGCGGCTTCTTCAACGCCAATGCGGCGCACCCGTTCGAGAATCCCAACGCTTGGTCGAACATGCTCGAAATCTGGGCGATTCTTCTCATTCCGATCGCGTCGGTTCTGGCGTTCGGACGCATCGTCGGAGACATGCGGCAGGGGTGGGCTGTTCTCGCGGCGATGGCGGTCTTTTTCTTCGTCGGCGTTCTCGTTGTCTATTGGGCTGAGGCCTCGGCCAATCCGATCCTGACAGCCCTCGGCGTCGATCCGTCGATGGGCAATTTCGAAGGCAAGGAAGTCCGTTTCGGCCAGCCGATGACTGCGCTCTTCACCGCCGCGACAAGCGGCACCAGCACCGGCGCTGTCAACGCCATGTTCGATTCGTTGACCCCGCTTGGCGGACTGGTTCCGATGTTCAACCTGCTTGCCGGCTGCATTTGGCCAGGCGGCGACGGTTCTGGGCTCTACGGCTTTCTGGTCGTCGCAATCATCGCGGTGTTTGTCGCCGGGCTGATGGTTGGCCGCACGCCCGAATATCTCGGCAAGAAGATCGAGGTGCGCGAAATGAAATTCGCGATGCTGGCGGTGCTGGTCTATCCACTGGTGGTGCTTGGGTTCTCGGGCGCTTCGGTGTTGCTTAAGACGGCGCTCGACAGCCTGAACAATAGCGGGCCGCACGGCCTGTCCGAGATCCTCTACGCTTACGCATCCACCAACGCCAACAACGGCTCGGCCTTCGCCGGCTTGAGCGGCAACACGCTCTGGTTCAACACCACGCTCGGGCTGGCGATGCTGCTTGGCCGCTTCGCCTATGTGGCGCCGGTGCTGGCGATGGCCGGATCGCTGGCCGCCAAGAAGAAGATTCCTGCGTCGGCAGGCACCTTCCCGACCGACGGGCCCCTGTTCGTCGGTCTTCTGGTCGGCGTCATCGTCATTCTCTACCTCCTGCAATATTTTCCGGCGCTGTCGCTGGCGCCGATTGTCGAGCACTTCCTGATGCTCGCCGGCAAGACCTTCTGATTGGAGAAGCGACATGGCGACGAAAGCCGGGCCGCAAGGCCTGTTCGACAACAAGATCATCGCCAGCGCCACGGTCGATGCGCTGCGCAAGCTCGACCCGCGGGCGCTGATGAAGAACCCGGTCATCTTCGTCACCGAGGTCGTGTCGCTGCTGGTGACCCTCTTCTTCATCCGCGACCTTGCCGCTCGCGACGGGACCGCTTGGTTCTCGGGCCAGATCGCCGCCTGGCTCTGGTTCACGGTGCTGTTCGCGAATTTCGCCGAGGCCGTGGCCGAAGGGCGCGGCAAGGCGCAAGCCGACACGTTGCGGCGCACGCGCAGCGACACCCGCGCCAAGCGCTACATCGATCCGGAGAATCTCAGCGATGTCGTCGAAGGAATAAACGCGCTCGATCTTCGTCTGGGCGATCTTGTCCTAGTCGAAGCCGGCGACATTATTCCCGGCGACGGCGAGATCGTCGAAGGCGTCGCCTCGGTCAATGAATCGGCGATCACCGGCGAGTCCGCGCCCGTCATTCGCGAGGCCGGCGGCGATCGCTCGGCGGTCACCGGCGGAACAACCGTGCTGTCCGACTTCATCAAAGTGAGGATCACCTCCGCGCCGGGCTCGACGTTCATCGACCGGATGATCGCGCTGGTCGAAGGCGCTGAGCGGCAGAAGACGCCGAACGAACTGGCGCTGTCGATCCTGCTGGCCGGGCTCACCATCATCTTCCTGATCGTTTGCGTCACTCTGTGGCCGCTCGCCAGATATTCGGGGACCGAGCTAACGGCAACCGTCCTGATCGCGCTGCTCGTCTGCTTGATCCCGACGACGATCGGCGGGCTTCTGTCGGCGATCGGCATCGCCGGCATGGATCGGCTGGTGCGCTTCAACGTCATTGCGACCTCCGGCCGCGCGGTCGAGGCGGCGGGCGACGTCGATACGCTGCTGCTCGACAAGACGGGCACGATCACGTTCGGCAATCGCATGGCGACCGAGTTCGCTCCGGTCAAGGGCGTGAGGGCCGAGGATCTCGCCGGCGCCGCGCTCGCTTCGAGCCTCGCCGATGAGACGCCCGAGGGACGCTCGATTGTCGCCCTCGCCAAGAGCGATTTCGGCCTCGCTGAGCCGACGTTCAAATCGGGAACGACCGTCGTCGTCCCGTTCACCGCGCAGACCCGCATCTCCGGCGTCGATGCCGGCGGGCGCTCGATCCGCAAGGGCGCGATCGATTCGATCCTTCGCTATCTCGACCTGCCGATCGAGCGGACGCCTCCCGAGTTCCGTCAGGCGGTCGAGCGGATCGCGATGTCAGGCGGCACGCCGCTCGCGGTCGCCGAGGATGGCCGGCTCATGGGGGTCATCCACTTGAAGGACATCGTGAAGCCAGACATCAAGGAGCGTTTCGCGGCGTTGCGGGCGATGGGCATCCGAACCGTCATGGTGACCGGCGACAATCCCATCACCGCCGCCGCGATCGCTTCCGAAGCGGGCGTCGACGACTTTCTCGCCGAGGCGACGCCTGAGGACAAGCTCGCCTTCATCCGCAAGGAGCAGTCCGGCGGGCGGCTGATCGCCATGTGCGGCGACGGCGCCAATGACGCCCCTGCGCTCGCCCAGGCCGACGTTGGCGTCGCGATGCAGACCGGCACGCAGGCGGCGCGCGAGGCCGGCAACATGGTCGATCTCGATTCCAATCCGACGAAACTCATCGAAATCGTCGAGATCGGCAAGCAGCTCCTGATGACCCGCGGCTCACTCACCACCTTCTCGATCGCCAATGATGTCGCCAAGTATTTCGCCATCCTGCCGGCGCTGTTCGTAGCCGCCTATCCACAGCTTGCGGCGCTCAACGTCATGCGCCTCACGTCGTCGCAGTCGGCGATCCTCTCCGCGGTCATCTTCAACGCTCTCATCATCATCGCTCTGATCCCCTTGGCGCTGAAAGGCGTGGCTTACCGGCCGGTGGGCGCGGCGGCCCTGCTCCGTCGCAATCTCCTCATCTATGGTTTGGGCGGTCTGATCCTGCCCTTCATCGGCATCAAGGCGATCGACCTCGTCGTCGCCGCCCTCCGCCTCGCTTAAAGTGTGAGCCTCGACCATGCTTCAGCACCTGCGTCCCGCGTTCGTTGTCATCGTCCTGTTCAGCGTCCTCACCGGTCTTGTCTATCCGTTGGCGGTGACCGGAATCGCACAAATCGCCCTACCCTATCAGGCCAACGGAAGCCTGATCGAGAAGAACGGCGTCGTCATAGGCTCCGCGCTGATCGGGCAAGCGTTCAAGAGCGACCGTTATTTCCACCCGCGCCCCTCCGCCACTACCGCCGCCGACCCCAACGATCCGACGAAGACGATCGACGCGCCGTACAACGCCGCCAATTCATCCGGCTCGAATCTTGGCCCGACCTCGCAAAAGCTCATCGATCGGGTGAAGAGGGGCGTCGAAGCCTGGCGTGCAGTGGCGGGCGCGGGCCCCGTCCCCGCCGACGCCGTCACGACATCGGGCTCGGGGCTAGACCCCGATGTCTCGCCTGAGAACGCCTTGGGCCAGGTCGCATCGGTCGCCAAGGCGCGAGGCCTCCCGGAAGAGAAGGTGCGGGCGTTGGTCGAACGCGAAATCGAGGGCCGGTTTCTGGGCTTGATCGGCGAGCCCAGGGTCAATGTTTTGCGGCTGAATTTGGCGCTGGATGGGTTAAAATCGTCATGACGACGTACGAGCGCCGATGGCCCCATCCAACCGACCCGACGCGAGACGACCCGATCCGGACGCGCTTCTGGCGGCGGTCCGCCGGGAAACTGCGGGCCGGCTGAAGGTCTTTCTCGGCGCCGCGCCCGGCGTTGGTAAGACCTACGCCATGCTGCAGAACGCCCGGCGCCTCAAAGAGGAGGGCGTCGACGTCGTCATTGGGCTCGTCGAGACTCATGGCCGCGCCGAGACGAGCGCGCTTATCGAGGGCCTCGAAGTCTTGCCGCGGCGCAGGATTGAATATCGCGGGCGCACGCTCGAGGAGTTCGATCTCGACGCCGCTCTCAAGCGCAAGCCCAAGCTGATCGTCGTCGACGAGCTCGCCCACACCAACGCGCCCGACAGCCGCCATCCCAAGCGCTGGCAGGACGTTCAGGAGCTGCTCGACGCGGGCGTCAACGTGTGGACGGCGCTCAACATCCAGCATCTCGAGAGCCTCGCCGATGTCATCTCGCGCATCACCGGCGTCGCCGTGCGCGAGACCGTTCCTGACCGGGTCTTGCAGGCGGCCGCCGACGTCGTTCTTGTCGACCTCACGCCCGACGAGCTCATCCAGCGCCTCAACGAAGGCAAGGTTTATGTGCCGGAGACGGCGCGGCGGGCGACCCAGAACTTCTTCACTCCCGGCAATTTGACGGCGTTGCGCGAGTTGGCGCTGCGCCGCACCGCCGATCGGGTCGACGACCAGATGGTCGACTATCTGCGTGAGAAAGCGATCGAAGGCCCGTGGGCCGCTTCCGAGCGCCTGCTGGCTTGTGTCGGGCCGGACGAAGTGTCGGAGCGCGTCGTGAGACGCGCGAGCCAGCTCGCCACCAGCCTCAATGCGGACTGGACGGCCGTCACAGTCGAGACAATCGGAGAGGGCGGCGACGCCAGGCGCGCCAATCGGCTCGCCAAGGTGTTCGGATTGGCGGAGCGTCTGGGCGGGCAGACGACGCGCCTGCAAGGCCGCGACTATCCGCGCGAGATCCTCAGACTCGCGGCGCGCGAGAACGTCACCCAGATCGTGCTCGGCCAGTCGCGGGCGGGACCCTTGCGCCGCATTCTGGGGCGGTCGCTGCCGGAGGCGCTGATGCGCCACGCCGGCGGAATCGAGATTCATGTCGTTCCGGGCGAAGAAGCGCGACAGTCGTGGTGGCCGCGTCTGAAGCCGCTTGTGAGCCGAAGGGGGCTTGGACTCGAATTCGCGGTTGCGCTGGTCTCGGTCGGCGGCGCCGTCGCCGTCGCCGAGGCGCTCTCCGCGGTTCTCAAGCTTCCGAACCTGTCGATGATCTTCCTCGCCGCCGTCCTGTTCTGCGGCGTTCAGTTTGGAACTCGCGCAGCGGTCCTTGCTTCGCTTGCGTCGTTCGCCGCCTTCAATTTCTTTTTCATCGAGCCGATTCACACGCTCACCATCGCGCAGCCGCAGGAATTGTTCGCGCTGCTCATTTTTCTCGCCGTCGCCGTGCTCACCGGATCGCTGACCGGGCGCATTCGCGACCAACGGGAGACAGTGGTCAAGAACGCCGAGGTTACCCAGTCGCTCTACGATTACTCGCGCAAGCTCTCCGGCGCTTCGAGCGCCGACGACGTCCTCTGGGCGGCCGCGGCGCATTTGCACGCGACGTTCGGCGGCCGCATCGTACTGCTGGTTAGCGAGGAGGACGAATTGCAGATTCGCGCCGCCTGGCCGCCGGACGCGCAACTCGACGCCGCCGCTCTCGGCGCCGCCAACTGGGCGCAGCAGAAAAGGGAGCCCGCCGGCTGGGGAACCGGGACCCTGCCGCGCGTCGCCTATCAATTCCGGCCTCTCGTCGCCGCGCGCGGGTCAATCGCGGTCTGCGGCTTTGAGCCTCATTCCGCTGATGAGCCGATCACGGCGGAGGATGAGCGGGCGCTGACCGCCATTCTGGACTTGACCGCGATCGCGCTCGACCGGGCGCTGCTGGCGCGCGAGGCGGTCAATGCAGCGACGATGCAGGAAAACGAGAAGGTGCGGGATGCGCTGCTCGACTCGCTTTCGCACGACCTGCGCACGCCGTTGTCCTCGATCGCCGGCGCGGCGACCTCGCTCCGCGAGCTCGGCGACAAGATGAGTCCGGCCGAACGGCTCGAACTCTTGTCGTCGATCGAAGAGGAGACGGGGCGGCTCGCGCGCTTCGTCGCCAACCTCTTGGACATGTCGCGGATCGAGGCGGGCGGGCTCAAGGTCAATCACGACTTGGTGTCGATCGCCGATGTTGTGCAGGGCGCAGTCGAGCGCAGCCGGAAGGCGTTCCCCAGCCAGCCGGTCACGGTCAGCCTCGCGCCCGACCTGCCTTTCGTGCGCGGCGACGACAAGCTACTCGAGCAGGTCGTGTTCAACCTGCTCGACAACGCGCACAAATACGCGAGCGACTCTGGCGCGACCATCCACGCCCGCCAAGAGGGCGACGAGATCGTGCTCACCGTCACCGACGAGGGTCCTGGCATCAAGCCAGCGGAGCTCGAACGGGTCTTCGAGAAGTTCTATCGAAGCGGGCGCGTCGACGGACGCAAGGCGGGCACCGGCCTTGGCCTCTCGATCTCGCGGCGCCTGGTTGAAGCGATGGGTGGCGCGATCGTGGCGCAGAGCCCGGCGGTGCGTCGGCGGGGAACCCGAATTGTCGTGCGCCTTCCCGTCGCTCAGGCGAAGCCGATCGCCCCGAGACCGGCTGCATGACTGGGCCGCGCGTCCTGGTGGTCGACGATGAGCCGCAGATTCAGCGATTTCTCACCGTCGCGCTCACCGCGGCGGGCTTTCAGGTGCAAACGGCGGAGACCGGCGCTCAGGCCTTGCGGCTGGCCGCCACTGGCGCGCCCGATGTCATCGTCCTCGACCTCGGCTTGCCGGATCGCGACGGCAAGGATGTCCTGCGCGACATTCGCCAGTTCTCGGCGACGCCGGTGGTCGTCCTCTCCGCGCGCGATCGCGAGGCGGAGAAGATCGAGGCGCTTGATCTCGGCGCGGACGACTATGTCGAGAAGCCGTTCGGCATCGGCGAATTGACGGCGAGGCTCAGGGCCGCGCTGCGACGCGCGGCGCACGCGGCTGAGCCCGTTCAGCGGGTGGAGGTCGACGGCGTCGTGATGGACTTCGACAAGCGGCTAGTCACCCGCGACGGCGCGCTGATCAAGCTCACGCCGAAGGAATACGACCTCCTCGCTGTTCTCTTTCGCAATGCGGGCCGGGTCGTGACTCATCGCCAGATTCTGGCGGCGGTCTGGGGACCCGCACATAGTGAAGACACCCAGTACCTCCGGGTGTTCATTGGCCAGCTCAGAGCCAAAATCGAGCGGGATCCGACGACGCCTGTGATCGTCAAAACCGAGCCGGGGGTCGGCTATCGCGCCGCGGAACCCTAAATTGGCCCGCTCATTGCCCTACCGACCCGCTCATTGCCCTACCGGCTCAGCACATTTTTCGATTCCCTCAACCGCGCCGCCTCACAATCCGGAAATGCAAACAAATTGGCGGCGTGACGGGCGCTCTCAAACTGATAGGACGTCGTCTGGTGGATCGACTTTTCGGCCTTCGCGTTCCGACGCCGGCGCATTGCGTCCAAAATTCGTTCTCACTTCTGTATTGTCGCACCGAGAATCGGAGGCGGCCGAATCGCGCGCCTCTACCCCAACGGAGGGCTCAAATGAGCGTGCGCCATGAACCAGAGGAGCGCCTGCGCAGGTTTCACCTGCCGCATGCTCATCTCGAATCGGCGTTCGGAAACGACTGGTTCGGCAAGAAGGCGGAGGGCTTCGCGCGCTTCTTCGGAACGCCGAGGTTCCTGGTCTCGCAGACCGTCATCGTCGGCCTGTGGATCCTGGTCAACGCCGCCGGGTGGACGCAGTTCGACGTCTATCCGTTCATCCTGCTCAACCTCGCCTTCTCGACCCAGGCCGCCTACGCTGCGCCGCTGATTCTGCTGGCGCAGACCCGTCAGGCCGACCGCGACAAGGCGACGAGCCTCGCCGACGCCCAGCATCGCGAGGAGCTTCACCAGATCAGCGAGCAGCGGCAAGCGCAAATGCGCGAGCAGTCCGGGATGCTCGTCGACATGCTGCGACAGAACACCGCGCTCACCGAGCGCGTGGAGGCGTTGCTTCAGCAAAACACCGAGCTCACGCAGGCGGTCAGAACCCTGGTCGAGCGGATCGACGCGACGACCAGCGAGGTCCACGCGCGCGTGGCGCGGGCGCAAGGCGGCTGAGCGGCCCCCGCCAGCCCGCTATTTGCCGATGAACTCGATCGTCTGCTGGAGCGCGGCGGGCGTGACTTTGAACAGGCCAGTGTAAGGCATGCCGAATTCGATGATGAGGAAGATCGCAAACGCGATCGACAGGGAGCCGAACGTGACCGCGGCGAAAACGACGGAGTTCGACTCGGCGTAGAGGCCGATGCCGAAGAATAGCGACGCCGTCCAAAAAATCAAAATCGCGATGAGGAACCAGGAGACCGGCGGGGCCGCGACTTGCAGGGACATCAGCAATCGCGATTGTTCGACCATGCCGTTGTACACGTTGGCGGTCGCCAGCGCCGCCTTCTGCGCGTCCGTCTTCGGCTGGAGCGTCAAGAGATAGTCAGTGACCGCCTGCGCGTTGGCCAGCGGCGGCCCGACCGTCAGCAGGTTCGGGTCGGCGCCGCCGGCGCCCCAGAACGTCTCATATCCCTTGACAATCCCCGCCTTGAGCTTCTCCCGGACCGGCTTGGTCTCCGGCCCATATTGCCCGAGCGCCTGATCGAGCCTCAGGATCTGCGCGGAAAAGTTCTCCAGGTTGGTTCTCTGACCGGAGAAATAAGCGAAGCTGACGCCGATCAGGGTGCCCAGAACCAGAGCCAGCAGAAGGCTGACCAGTCCCGAGATCTGGCCGACCACGCCCTTCGTCTCGCCCGTCTTGTGCGCCGGCAAGAGCCTCGCCTGCAGAGCGAGCCCGGCATAGCAGGCAACCATGAAAAACACGAATATGAGGATGCAAATAAGCAGAACATTCATTTGATCAGCCCACCACGCGACGCTGCCCCGCGCGCACCCTATCGGCCCGCCCTGGAATTTCAAGCAAGATCGCGAAAGCGCGCCCGGGCCGCGGCGTCCCGACCTCGCCAGCGCGGATCAATTGTATTCGAACCGATCCGACGATGCCCAATCGGAATCCGCTCATCGGGGTCAGCGGTTCGTCGCCGCCGTGCGGAGCGCTCGCCAACGCCGCGCCGTCCGCTGCGCGTTTTATGTCGCTGCGGGCGAAACGGGCGCGAGGCGGGGTGGACCGGAATGGCGCCGCAAGCCATTGATCAGGCTCGATTCGGACTTGGAAACGGCGCCGGGCCCGCGCGCCGGCGGAACGCCTGAGAAGCTTGAGCGGCGTCGAGGGCCGCGGACCCCCAAGACCCGCCCGCGGCCCCATGTTCTCGCGTGAACCCCAGAGGCGCAAGCTTACCGGCGCCTTGCCAACAATTCATGGGTCCCCGCCGCCCCTGCCCTTCTAATGGCCCGGCCGGTCTGCTAGGGCGCTTTTTCCTTTTCTGCCGCCCGCTCAAGGTCCTGCCCGATGAAGCGCATGCTGAGCCTCGCCGCCTTCGCCATCCTCGCCCTTATCGTCGGCGCCTACAAGGAAGACGCGATGATGCTCGTCGTCGGCGCGGCCTCGGCGGTCGGGGCGATCGCCTCGCAGCCGCGATGGCGGAGGTCGACCTTTCTGGCCATTCTCGCCGATCTCTTCGCCGTCGAGACGATCCTGTTCGGCATCGCCGACATCGTCTCGCTCCTCGGCTACTGGCCGGAAGCCTATGCCGCCTATTCGCTCCCGCGCTATCTCCCGCTCGCGACCGCTCTCTTCGGCGTCGCCATCTTCGGCATTTCCCACTTTTCCTTCGTGCGCAGGATGGTCGCGCTGACCGACCCGTTCTTCGAGGCTCAGACGCCCATCTCCATCCGCCCCTGGCCGCTGCCGCGCATGGCGCTTCGCCAGAGCCTCTATGCGCGCATCAACATCTTCGTCCTGATCCTCATCAACCAATTCCAGGTCGCTCTCGGCGTCCGGCTCAATTTCTTCTACCGCGCGTTCGGCAACGCCATCCAGGTCCCCGACGCCGCCCATATGGGCGCGTTCTGGACCCAGCTGCTCCTGGTGTTCGTTCCGCTGGTGACGATCTCGATCCTCGCGTTCCTCCTCGAGTTTTACGTCGCGCTGAACTTCGTCCTGCAATGGCGGCGCTGGATGACCGCCTCCTACACCTCGCGCTGGCTCCTCAATTCGATGCACTACAAGCTGGCGCTGACCGGCGCCCAGACCGACAACCCGGACCAGCGCATCTCCGAGGACATCGGCGGCTTCATCAGCGGCGCGGGCGGCGTCGGCGCCTACCAGAACGCGGGCATCTACAATTACACCATCCAGGCGATGACCACCGCCACCAACCTGGTGGCGTTTTCGATCATCCTGTGGGGAATCTCGCGCAACATGAACCTCGCGGTGTTCGGGATCCCCATTCCCGGCTTCCTGTTCTGGGTCGCGATCCTCTACGCCTTCTTCGCCACCGGCATGATGCATCTCATCGGCCGCTCGCTGTCGCGGCTCATGTTCCGCCAGCAGGCGGTCGAGGCGGACTTCCGCTTCGATCTCGCCCGCATCCGCGAGTTCAGCGAGCAGATCGCCCTCCTCAAGGGCGAGCCGCGCGAGATCGACCGCGCCAACCGGGTGTTCAACAACGTCTTCGTCACCGTCCAGCGGATCATCCGGGTGCGGACGATGCTCAATTCCTTCCTTCAGTTCTATACCCAGATCTCGGCGATCATTCCCTATGTGGTGGTCGCGCCGTTCTATTTCGTGGTGAAGAAGGTCGACTTCGGGACGTTCAACCAGGCGGCGGACGCGTTCAGCAACGTCAACAGCGCCATGAACTTCTTCGTCAATCAGTACACCGGTCTCGCCAGCTTCAGCGCGACGATCCAGCGTCTCACGTCTTTCGAGGAAGCGTTTGCCCGCGCGCGGGCGGAAGAGAAGAGAACGCCGCGCCTGACGGCGGAGCCGTCGCAAGCCCCGACGCTCGCGATGAACGATATCGATCTCGCCTTGCCGGACGGCCGCACGCTGGCGCATGTCGGCGACCTCGTGCTGGTCCCCCACGAGTCCGCGCAGTTCGCCGGGCCTTCGGGCGTCGGCAAGTCGACGCTGTTTCGCGCCATCGCCGGCTTGTGGCCGTACGGATCGGGCGAAATCCGCCAGCCGGCCTACGCCAAGCTCATGCTCTTGCCGCAGCGGCCCTATATCCCGATCGGACCGTTGCGCGACGCGCTCGCCTATCCGGCGGCTAGCGCCAATTTCTCCGACCCGAAGCTGAAGGAGGCGCTGGTCAAGGTCGGCCTGCCTAAGCTTGCGGACCGCCTTGACGACAGCGAGAACTGGCAGATGCGGCTATCTGGCGGCGAGCAGCAGCGGCTCGCGGTCGCGCGCGCGCTCCTGGCCGAGCCGGACTGGCTGTTCCTCGACGAATCGACCAATTCGCTCGACGAGAAGAGCGAGGCCAATCTTTATCGCGCGATCATCGAAACGCTGCCTCGCACGACGATCGTCTCGATCGGCCATCAGGCGACGATCAGCCAGTTCCACAAGCGGCGGATCGCGTTCGAAACCCGCGACGGCGCTCCGGCCACGGTGATCCCCGAGCCGGCGCCCGCCGCCTGATCGCGGACGGGAATCAAAGCGAGCGGACGAGCCGCAGACTGCCGCGCGGGCCCTTGATGACGAGATCGCCGTTGACCAGGTCCCACGCCGGGTTGCCGAGCAGCGCGGACAGGAATCCCATCTCCAGCGCCTTGATGTCCTTGGGGCATTCCTTCTTGGTCAGCGCATAGGGCCCGACGGCGAGATGCTGGTCCTTGACCGGATACATCGTCGCCGACCACGAATTGCAGCCGGTGTAGCCTGAGCCGCGCAGCGTGCCGTCGATCTTCAGGCTGATGTCCAGTCCTGGGGGCACCGGCTTGCCGTTGAGTTCCCGCAGCGACCAGGTCTCATCGAGCGGAAAGTTCTTCTGCATCGGCGGCAGCGGCTTCGGCGGCGCGTTGTCCTCCGGGGATTGCGGACCTCTCGGGGCGGCGTAAGCCGCGGTGGTGAAACACAGGGCTGCGGCGACCGCAGCCCCGAGCGAGATTGATTTCAGCATGGTGTGTTAGACCTCGATATCCTGAGGCGGCGGCCCCTCTTTGCACGTTTTCCGGGCGCTCAGCCATGCGCCCCCGGTAAAAAGCCCCCTTGAACGCAGAGGTTGCGCTTTTTGTGGCGAAGGCGCCGGCCTGCCCTTGAATTTGCGACTGTCCAGCCAAAAATTACGGATGCGGGGTCATCAGGACCCGCAACGGCCGGCGCCGCCGATATCCGGGACGCGAGCCGTTATGTCGCTCACCTAAAGAGGATGTAACCCATGCTGAACACCGACCTTTCCCCATTCTACCGTTCCACCGTCGGTTTCGACCGTCTCTTCTCGATGCTCGACAGGGTCGCCGGCGGCGACCAGAGCGTCCCGAGCTATCCGCCCTATAACATCGAGCGGACTGGCGAGAACGCTTACCGGATCACGCTCGCGGTCGCCGGCTTCGGCGAGAGTGAGCTGAACGTCGAATCGCGCGAGAACACGCTGACCGTGCGCGGATCGAAGGAGACCCCCCAGAAGGACGAGAAGCGCGACATGCTCTACCAGGGCATCGCAGCCCGCGCCTTCGAGCGTCGCTTCCAGCTCGCCGACCATGTCGTCGTGACCGGGGCGGTCAGCGAGAACGGCCTCCTGCACATCGACCTCGTGCGCGAGGTTCCCGAGGCCCAGAAGCCGCGCACCATCGCGATCGGCAAGGCCAAGACCATCGAAGCGGTGAAAGCGCCTTCCGCCAAGGCTGCGTAAAGGCGAGCAGGCGCTCAAGCGCTTGAGAAAAGGGGCGTCCCATCCGGGGCGCCCTTTTTTCGCGAGCGCGGGATGATTTGCGGTTGATCCAAAGCCGTCATCGCGAGCCCGACCCCGGGGCTTTGGGACCCGGGGGGGGAGGCCTGGCGATTCACGCGGGTTCAGGTCAGCCCCACCGCCTTCCACGCCGGTCCCGGATTGGCGCTGACGGCCCCGTCCCCGACGATCGTCGTCCCGTTCATCTCCCAGATCGCCAGTTGCCCATTCGAGTTCTGCCACAGGAGGTCGGAATCGCCGGCGCCGTAGGAGTCGCCCGATCCGATCAGTTTCCAACCCGGCCCCGGATTGGGAGTGACCGCGCCCCCGCCGATCACGCTGTTCCGGTTCATGTCCCAGACCGCGGCCTGCCCTGAGGCGTTCTGCCACAGGATGTCGGAATGCCCGTCGTGATCGAAGTCGCCCGGTTCCGATCGCCTTCCAGGCCGCCCCGGGATTGGGCCCAACGCCCCCGCCACCGACCCGATCGTGAAGCCGAAGGTGGAGACCCAAACGCGATGGCCAAAAAAAGCCGCTCGCCCCATTGCATAATCCAGAACTCTGTTCTATATATGTTCCCGCGGATCGAGCGCACGACGTCGCGAAGAGACGAGGCGCTCGAGACGCCTTGTGGGAGCCGGCGACGGGAAAGGAAGAGGAGAAAAATTTTTATTTTTTCGGCTGTAACCCATTGAAAAGTCCCGATTCGGCCAAATAAACGCTAGTAAACGCCAGCAGATTTACTAGCGTTTACGAGCGTTTTCATAGCTTTTAGTGGCGGTTGTTTCTGCTTGGCGATCCCGGACGGCGGCCGGGGACGGCCGGGCCTACTGCGCGGCCGCGGCCGAGGCGGGAACGCCGGCGCAAAGCTCCAGGAGACGGTCGATTTCGCTCGACGCGGTCTCGAACGACGCCACCAGCCGCACCAGCGTTTCGCCCTTTCGCGGCGCGCGCTCGGGCGCGAGCGCTCGCGTGCTCCATTCGTGGAACTTCGCCCCGGCGGCGCGCCATCGCTCGACCGTCGCGGTCGGCGCGACGACGAAGACCTCGTTGGCCTCCGTCGGCCAGGCGAGGCGCACGCCCGGGCTCGCCGCCAGGCCGTGCGCGAGCCGGCGCGCCGAGGCGTTCGCGCGCTCGGCGAGCCTGAGCCACAGCCCATCGGCGAGGTAGGCCTCCATCTGCGCG
>DATNBG010000512.1:0-22152 GCA_035572075.1 Roseiarcus sp.
ATATCGTGCGGCAATTGCCGGGAATTCGCGGACTGCGCTTCGGCAAGGTGCAAAGCTGGACGCCCGAGGAGGCCGCCTGGGATGGCGTCGGCGAGGTCTGGTTCGACAGCATCGAAGCGGCGGAGAGGGCGTTCGCAACCGAACCGTTTCGGTCCATGCTGGTCGAGGACCGCAAGAAATTCATGCGCGAGGCGCAGGCCTGCTTCGTTGAGGAAGAGACGGCGCTCGCGCCGCCTGAGGGCCGCTAGCGCGAGGGTTAAGGAAATGGCGTTCGATCTCGGCGCGGGGCTGAAGGGAAAGGCGGTTCTTCTGACCGGCGCCGCGGGGGGCATCGGCAAAGAGGTGGCGCTCGCCTTCGCCGCGGCCGGCGCTCGCGTGGCGGCTGTCGATGTCGCTCAAGGCTCGGCCGACGCAGTCGTAACCGAGATGGAGGGCGGCCCGCACATCGCCATCGGCCATGACCTGAGGCCCGTCGTCGGACACAAGGCGCTGGTCGATCGCGTCGTCGCCGAATTTGGCGGCCTTGACATCCTGGTCCAGACCGCGGCGGTGCTGATCCGCCGCAACAGTGTCTTCGACGTCAGCGAGGCGGATTGGGACGTCCAGCACGACATCAATCTGAAGGCCTCCTTCTTTCTCGCCCAGGCGGCGGCGCGCGCGATGGTCGGCATGGGCAAGGGCGGCCGCATCATCAACTTCACCTCGCAGGGGTGGCAGAGCGGCGGCTTCGGCGGTTCGGTCGCCTACGCCGCGACCAAAGGGGGAGTCGTGTCGATGACCCGCGGACTGGCGCGCTCTTTGGCCAAGGAGAGGATCACGGTCAACGCCGTCTCGCCGGGGGCGGCCGATACGGCCATGATGCGCAGCGGAATGGACGACGCGGCGCTGGCGGCCACCGTCGCGCAGATCCCGCTCGGCTACATGGCGCGCCCGTCGCAGCTCGCCGGGACCGTTCTGTTCCTGGCGTCCGATCACGCCGACTACATCACCGGCGCAACGATCAACGTCAGCGGCGGCTGGCTGATGTATTGAGCGGGGCGGCGCGCCGATGACATCTCTCAATGGACAGGTCGCGGCGGTCACCGGCGGCGCGCGCGGCATCGGCGACGGGATCGCCGCTCGCTTGGCGCAGGACGGCGCGCGCGTCTTCGCGCTCGACAGGATTAGCCCCGAGGAGCGGCGCGAGGGCGTGACCTATCTCGAAACCGACATCACAAGCCCGGAGAGCGTCGCCGCGGCGTTCCGCGCGATCGACAGCCAGGCCGAGCAGATCGACATTCTGGTCAGCAATGCGGGAATCCAGCGGGTCGGGCTCATCGGGAAGATCTCCTTCGCCGACTTCTCCGCCGTTGTCGCGACCCATCTCAACGGCTTTTTTCTCTGCGCCTCGGAAGCCGTGCCGCGCATGGTGAAGCGGGGCATGGGCGGCGCGATCGTCTCGATCGCTTCGACGGCCGCCTTCGTGGGCCTGCCGGGGCGTGGACCTTATTGCGCGGCAAAGGCCGGCATTCTTGGATTGACCCGGGCGCTGGCGCTCGAGGTCGCGTCCGCGAAAATCCGCGTCAACGCGGTGGCGCCCGGCTTCACGCGGACCAAGCTGATCGAGCAGGGTCTAAGCGACGGTTCGCTGCGGGAAGACTGGATGGTGGCGCGGGTTCCGATGCGCCGGCTTGCCCAGGTCGACGAAATCGCCGAAGCCGTGCGCTTCCTTGCCGGACGCGAGAGCTCGTACATGACCGGTCAGGCCATCGTGGTCGACGGGGGCTGGACCGTCCAGGGCATACCCGACGCGCCCGACTGGCTGCAAACCTCCAATTGATTGTCCCCGAAGCCAACGAAAGCCCAGACCATGCTGACGACGCTCAAAATGCCGAAGGTCGGGGACGCCGTTGACGAGGTCGTCATCAAGGAAATCAAGGTCGAGCGCGGCGCTTCGGTCAGCAAGGGCGACACGCTGTTCGTCGTCGAGACCGACAAGGCGCAAGTCGAGATCCCGGCGCCGGCGGCTGGCGTCATATCGAACATATTGATCGCGGTCGGCGACGACGTGAAGACCGGCGCGCCGACTCTGGTGCTCGATCTCAAGTAGAAATCGCGGATGGACCGGAATTGAGGGAGGTCAGATGGCCAAGATTTGGATCAGGCAGGCGGTGTTGAGAGCGTTGGACGACGCCATGAGCGACGACCCGACCGTTATCCTGATGGGCGAGGACGTGGCCGAGGCGGGCGGTCCCTTCAAGGTCACCGAAGGGCTGCTCGCCAAGCACGGTCCGGAGCGCGTCATCGACACGCCGATTTCGGAAATGGCCTTCATGGGGGCGGCGGTCGGCGCGGCGGTCTGCGGACTGAAGCCGGTCGTCGAGATCATGTTCATCGAGTTCCTCGGCGTCGCGCTCGACCAGCTCACGACGCAGGCGGCGACCATGCGCTATCTCTCTCGCGGCCGGCTCACGACGCCGCTCGTCGTGCGGGCCTCCGCGGGAGCGGGTCAGGGTTTCGGCTGCCAGCATTCGCAGATGCTCGATCACTGGATGCGCGGCGCGCCCGGCCTCAAGCTCGCGGTGACCAGCAACGCCCGGACGACTTACGGCCTCCTGCGCTCGGCGATCGAGGACCCTGATCCCGTCGTCGTGCTCGAGCCGCGCATCCTCTATTCCGAGCGTGAGGAGCACGAGTTCGATCCCGCCTACCGCACGCCGCTCGGCAAGGCCGAGATCGCGCGGCCCGGAAAGGACGCGACTCTGGTGACCTGCGGCGCCATGGTGCGCGTGGCCAATGAGGCCGCGGCCAACAGCAATGTGAGCATCGAGGTCATCGATTTGCTCACGCTCTGGCCATGGGATCGCAAGACGGTGCTCGAATCGGTCGCGCGCACCGGGCGCCTGGTGACGCTCGAAGAGGCGACCGCCAGCGCCGGCTGGGGCGGCGACGTGGTCGCGACCGTGGCTGAAGAAGCCTTCGGCAAGCTGAAAGCCCCGCCGCATCGCATCACGCTTCCCGACGCGCCCATTCCCTATAGCGGCGTTCTCGAAGCGAGATACCTGCCCAACCCTGCCTATGTGGGCGAACAGGTCGCCGCTCTTGTCTCGACCAACAAGGCGCCGGCGCCCTGGTGGAGGAACGCAGCATGACGATCTCCAATTCCAATTCTCCCCTCGCGCGCCGCGAAGCCCTGAAAAACCGCCTCGACCAGCTTCAGCGGATGGTCGAGATTCGCGCCGTCGAGAATCGGATCCAGAAGCTGTTCGCCGAGGGCCACGTTCGCGGCAGCACGCATCTGGCGAACGGGCAGGAGGCGGTAGCCGTGGGCATCGCGCGCTCGATCGGTCCCGATGACATCGTGACCTGCACCTATCGGGGCCATGGCCACGCGCTCGCGCTTGGGGTCACGCCGGCCGGCGTGATCGGCGAAATTTGCGGGCGAACGATCGGTTGCGCGGGCGGCGTCGGCGGCTCGATGCATCTCGTCGAGCCGAGCGTCGGCCTGTTGCCTACAGCTGCGATTATCGGGGCCGGCCTGCCGATCGCCTGCGGCGCGGCGATGGCGGCGCGGGCGCGCAAGAACGGCCGTGTCGCGGTCGCGATTTTCGGGGACGGCACGGCGAATATCGGCGCCTTTCACGAAGCGCTGAATTTCGCCGCCATCCAGAAGCTGCCGGTGATCTTCGTCTGCGAAAATAACCTCTATGGCGAATATTCGCGCATCAATCTGACGACGCCGGTCGAGGACATCGCGGTGCGCGCGTCGAGCTACAATATCCCCGGAATCATCGCCGACGGACAGGACGTCGACAAGGTCGCCGACGCCATGGCGGGGCCGGTTGCCCGAGCCCGTCGGGGCGAGGGGCCATCGCTCGTTGAAATGAAGACCTATCGCTATTCGGGCCACTCGCGTTCGGACCCCGCAACTTACCGCCCGGCGGGCGAACTTGACGCCTGGTTGAAGCGCGATCCGATCGCTGTCTTCGCTGACAAACTGATAGCAGAGAAGAGTCTGGCGCCGGACGGCCTCGAAAAGATGCAGGCGGAGACGAACGAGGCGATCGAGCGGGTTGTGGCCGAAGTTCTCGAGTCGCCGCCGCCGGCGCTCAGCGATCTTTTCGCCCATGTGAACGGACAATCGCCGGGCGGCGATCGACGGTACAGCTTCTGGCGGAATTAGGCGCCCATGCACGCGCGCAAACAGGCGCTTGCGCGCGCTCCGTTCCCGCGGGAAAGCGCAGGAGGCGGAGAACGTTTTAGTTTGATCGTCCCTCAGTGAGGTTCCCATGCGTCTCGCGGTCATCGGGTGCGGATTCTTCGCCCAGAATCATCTCAACGGATGGCGTGACCTTGCGGCCGAAGGGGTTGAGCTTGTCGCCGTCTGCGACATCGACGCGAAGAGGGCCGAGGAAGCGGCGAAGACCTTCGCCGCCCCGCGCTTTTACAGCGACGCGGGGGCTATGCTCGACAAGGAGAAGGTCGATTTCGTTGACATCGTCACGCGGATGGAAAGCCATCTGCAGGTGGTCAAGATCGTCGCGGCTCGCGGCGTCGACATCATCCTCCAAAAGCCGCTGGGATCCGATTGGGACGAAGCGCGCGAAATCGTCGCGACCGCGCGCAACGCCGGAGTGCGACTCGCGATCCACGAGAATTTCCGCTGGCAATCGCCGATGCGCAAGCTGAAGGCCGTTATCGACAGCGGCGCGATCGGCAAACCGACCTGGGCTCGCATCGCCTTTCGCACCGGCTACGATATTTATGCCGTTCAGCCGTACCTGCATCAGGCGAAGCGCTACGCGATCCTCGATGTGGGAATTCACATGCTCGATCTCGCCCGCTTCTTTCTCGGCGACGTCGAGCGGGTCTCCTGCGAGACTCAGACCCGCAATCCGGAGAATGTCGGCGAGGACACGGCGACCATCATGATGCGTCACCATTCGGGCGCAGTCAGCGTCGTTGAATGCTCGATGGAGTCGCGGATCGATCCCGATCCTTTTCCGGAGACGCTGGTGACGATCGAAGGCGAACGGGGCTCCGCCTTCATTGGTCCGGGCCTCGCCGGGCGCGTCGCATCGGGCGGCCGGAGCAGGGAGATGGATTTCGGCTCCCCATTGCTGCCCTGGACCTCGCAGCCGTGGCATACCGTCCAGGAGAGCGTGCTCAGAACGCAGGAGGCGATTGTTCGCGCCTGGCGCGCGGGCAAGGATCCGGAATCGACCGGCGACGACAATCTGAAGACCTACGCGCTGGTCGAGGCCGCCTACGAAGCGGCGCGCTTGGGCCGCTCGGCCGCTCCGCCCGTCAACTGAACGGGCGGTGGCGGGAAAGTGTGGAAACGATTTCGTCATGTAGCGGGGGAAGGGCAGGGCCAGCGTCGGCGCGCCCGGGCGAGGGCCGCCATCTGCGTCTAGGCGCAGGCCTGTGTTCCGCGGTCCCGCCTCAGCGAAGCAGGGCCCCGTCATTGACACCCCTTCGATTGAAACGTTATCGTCCCAGCAAAGCTTCGACGTGATGCGTGGGCCGAATGCTTGGGCCCTTCCGTCGGGACTTCGGAATTTAGAAGGGGAGGAACCCGTGCGAACATTGCGTGGACGTTTCCGTTTCGCGGCGGCCGCGGCGGCGGTCGCGCTCGGCTTGCCGGCGTTGGCGGCCCGGGCAGACGATATCACGATCGGCTTTGTCACCCACGCTCAAGGCAATCCTTTCGTCGAGCAGATCGTCGACGGCGCCAAGGCCGCCGCCGCGGATCTGGGCGTGACCCTCAAGGTCCAGGAATCCCCGGGCGGCTCGCCCGAGGGCCAGCTCAAGCTGGCGCAAGGGCTGGTCAACGCGGGCGCGGCCGGCGTCGCGTCCTCGATGCCCGGCGACGCGATGGCCAAGGGCATGAACGACATTGTCGCGAGCGGGGTGCCGGTCGTTCAGTTCAACATCTTGAGCAAGAGTGTCAAAGGCCCCTACGTCGGCGAGAGATCGACTCAGAGTGGACGCATCCTCGGTAAGATGGTCGTGGACAAGCTCGGCGGCGCCTCCGCCAAGGGTAAGGTCATCATAGGCAATTGCTTCCCCGGCTTCCCGGTTCTTGAGAATCGGGCCAAAGGCGTCGAGGAGTCCCTGAAGGCGGCGCCGGGCCTCACCGTGCTCGGTCCCTTTGACGTGAAGGTCAGCGCGGTCGACAATTACAATCACTGGGAGCAGCTCTATGCGGCCAATCCCGACGCGGTGGCGATGATTGGACTCTGCGCGCCCGACATTGCCAGCCTCGGCAAGCTGAACGCGGCGAATGGCGACAAGTTTGTCGCGGGCGGCTACGATCTGACCGCGGAGAACCTTGCGGCTATCAAGGGCGGCCATGCTTACGTTTCGCTGGGCCAGAGCCCGTTCGTCCAGGGCTACCTGCCGATTGTTTTGCTCGTCGACGCGATCCGCAACAAGACGCCTCTTCCTGTCGGCTTCTATAATTCGGGGACCCAGGTGGTGACGGCGAACAGCGTCGATATGGGACCAGGGCTGCCGAAAGTGACCTTCGAGCAACTCGAGAAGCTCGCCGCCGACCCCAAGGCGACGGCTGAGTTCTACAAAGCCTGGTCCAAGAGCGTGACCGGCGTCCCCACCCCTCCTGGCATGCAGCCGATCGAAGCCGAGTCCGAGTGAGACGCCTATCCTGAAGGGCGGGGGCGCGCGAGCGGCCTCGCTTCGCGAGCCCCATCAATGGCGTCTCTCATATCCGCCCGCAATCTGAGGAAGCGATATGGAGGCGTCACGGCCCTGGACGGCTTGAGCCTCGAGGTCGATCGCGGCCTGATTCACGCCGTGGTCGGCGAGAACGGGGCGGGCAAATCGACGCTGATGAAGGTGCTGGCTGGCGTCGTCCAACCTGATTCCGGCAAGATCCTGTTTGAAGGGCGCGAGGTTGTGATGGATTCGCCCGCGGCGGCGCGTCGCCGCGGCGTCGGCATCGTCTATCAGGAGCTCTCGCTGTTTCCCCAGCGCTCCGTGCTCGCCAATCTATTCGTCAACCGGGAGCCGTTGCGACATGGGCTGGTCTCGACAGACGCCATGCGCGAGATGAGCCGGGATGTCGTCGAGCGCCTGGGCCTCGACGTCGACGTGGACGCGCCGGTCAGCCGCCTCAGCATCGGGGAGCAGCAGCTTGTCGAGCTCGCGCGGGTCCTTTTGGAAGCGCCGAAGCTTCTGATCCTCGATGAACCGAATTCGGCGCTCAACGATCGCGAGACCGAGCGCTTTTTCGCGGTGTTGCGGCAACTCCGCGAGCGCGGCGTCACGATGCTGTACGTTTCGCATCGCCTTGAGGAGGTCTTCGCCATCTCGGACCGTGTGACGATCACACGGAACGGCAAGGACGTGACGACCCGCGATCGCGCCGGACTGACCATTCCCGAAGTCATCGATGGAATGATCGGCGCGCATCCGGCCGACATGTTTCCCCCGCCGCTTCCGCCGCGGACTGCCCGGAAGCCGGAAGGCCTCGCCGTGCGCGACGTCTCCGGCGGAGAGCTCAGGAACGTCCATTTCACCGCCCGCTCAGGCGAGGTGGTGGGCCTCGCCGGACTGGAAGGCGCGGGCGTCTCCAGTTTGTTGAATATCCTGTTTGGCGCCGATCGGGCGCGTTCCGGCGAAGCGATCTATCCGGACGGGCGCGGACTCCCGCGCAGCGCCACCGAAGCCGCGCGGCGAGGCGTCTGCCTCGTGCCCGCGGACCGCAGGCGCAACGGCCTCATGCTCGATCGGAGCATCCTGTTCAATATCAGCCAGGTCGTCACCGGGGCGCTCAACAGTTCGCCGCTGTTCAGCCTGCCCGAAGCGCGTCGCCGGGCGTCGCGCCAGATCGCGCGGCTTCGCATCAAGACGGGTTCGCCCGATACATCCGTCAACCATCTGTCGGGCGGGAACCAGCAGAAAGTGGTGATCGGCAAATGGCTCGAGATCGAGCCTCGGGTGGTCCTTCTCGACGATCCCACGCGCGGAGTCGACGTCGGCGCGAAGCGCGAAGTCTATGAGTTGATTCGGGCAATGTCCGCGGACGGACGCATCGTCCTTTTCAGCTCGACCGAGCTCCCGGAGTTGATCGGCCTCTGTGACCGGATCCTGGTGTTCTATCGAGGCCGGCTGGCCGGGGAGGTCGCCGGGGCCGGCGTCGATAGCCGCACGCTCCTGCACCTGATCAATACGGGCGAGAGGCCGCGCCGAACACGCGGCGCCCTGCAATGACGGAGACCGAGAAGTCCCAATGGAACGCCGCTGACGGCGAGGGCCTCGGCGCTCCAACGCCCGCGAGGGCGCGGCCATGGCTCCGGCTGCCGGAGGAGACCGGCGTCATCGTGGCGCTCATCGTCATGATCGCCGTGATCGGTCTGGCCAAGCCGCGCTTTCTCAATCCGATCAATCTGTTCACCGTGCTTGGCAACACCACGTTCCAGGGCATGCTGTCGCTGGGCATGGTTTTTCTCCTGGCGATCCGCGAGATCGACCTTTCCGTCGGCTGGATGTTCAATTTCTCCGCCGTCATCGCGGCCCTCTTGATGGTCGCAGGCCTCAATCCGTGGCTCGCCATGGTCGCAGGGATCGCCTTCGGCGCCGTGCTCGGCCTCGTGAACGGGCTGCTCGCGATCACTCTGAGGCTTCCGTCCATCATCGTGACGCTCGGCACCTTCTCCATGTTCGAGGGATTGGCGCTGGTGACCAACAATGGGCGCGCGATCAATCCCCCGAACCCCACGACGTCCTTTTTCACCCTTGTCTCGGCGAAGATCCTCGGTGTCGTTCCGGTGGTCGCGATCGTCTTCGTGGCGCTCACCGTCATCCTTCATTTCGTCCTTCATCGCACGCGATTCGGCTATCGCGTGCAGGCGGTGGGGAGCAACCCGGAAGCCGCCCTTCTCGCCGGAATTCCCAACCCGCTCGTCCGGCTTCAGACGCTGGTCCTCATGGGGGCGATCGCCGGCCTGTCCGGCGCGCTCTATGTGGGCTTTCGTGGAGCGATCGATCCGCAGGAGGGGTCAGACTTCGTGCTCACGGTGATTGCGGCGGTGATCATTGGAGGCACGCCGCTGTCCGGGGGATATGGCACTGTATTTGGGGCCATGGTGGGCATGCTGATCATTCAGGTGATCGCAAGCGGCATCATCTTCTTCGGCATCGACGCGACCTGGAGCACCTTCGTGACCGGGGCCGTGATCATCGTCGCGGTGGTGCTCGACCAGATTGTCAAATATCACCGTTTGCGGCGTGCGGCCGCGCAGCGCTTCCTGGATGGTTGAGATGAATCCGTTCCCTCCCCCTGGCCCCGACTCCGCAAAGCCCAAACTCGAAGCTTGCCCGCCGCTCGCGACATCATGATCCAGGGCCGGGAACAGACGCAGGAGCGAGTGGAAGGCTCCGGCCGCCCGCCGCTCCTGGAGATTCGCGGGATCGCGAAGCGCTTCGACGCGACGCAGGCCCTCGAAGACGTTTCGCTGACCCTTCATGCGGGCGAGATCCATGCCCTGCTCGGCGAGAACGGGGCCGGGAAGTCGACGCTGATCAAGATCATGACCGGCGTGCATCAGCCCGATCGCGGGGAGATCCTTCTGAGCGGGCGGGCCGTCACGATCCGGAGCGCCGCCGAGGCGCAGCGTCTCGGCGTGGCGGCGATCTATCAGGAACCCCTCCTGTTTCCCGACCTCAACGTCGCCGAGAACATATTCATCAGTCACCGGGATCGCGGGAGCATCGTCAACTGGCGCGGGATGTTCGTCGAAGCCGAGGCGATTCTCGCCGAGCTCGGCGTCGCTCTCGACGTTCGAAGCCCGGCGCGCGGGCTTACTCTCGCCGCCCAGCAGTCGGTTGAGATCGCCAAGGCGATCTCCATGAACGTTCGCGTGCTGATCATGGACGAGCCGACGGCTTCGCTTTCCGCCCATGAAGTTCAGGAGCTGTTCGGCCTCGTTCGCGACCTGAAGAAACAGGGCGTCGCCATTCTTTTTGTGAGCCACCGTCTGGAGGAGGTGTTCGAGATCGCGGACAGGGTGACTGTCTTTCGGGACGGACGGTTGATCTCGACAATTGGCCGCGACGAGGCGACGCCGCAGCGCGCGATCGCCGACATGGTTGGACGCGAACTGGGCGTGCTGAAACCGCGGGCCGCCGCGCCGCGGGGGGATACCCTTCTGTCCGTTATCGATCTTGGCCGCCGCGGGGCTTTTGAAGGCGTCAGCTTCGAACTCCATCGCGGCGAAGTGCTGGGCCTCGCGGGCCTGATCGGCGCCGGGCGCACGGAAGTGGGGCTTGCCCTCTTTGGCATAGAACCGGCGACCTCCGGAACCATCCTCATCCGCGGCAAACCCGTCACCGTCGCTTCGCCGCGCGAAGGCATGAGCCTAGGCATTGCCTACGTCTCCGAAGACCGCCGTCAGCTCGGCCTCATTCTTCCGATGTCCATCTTCGCCAACATAACCCTGCCGGCGCTGCCGCGATTCCTCAACCGCTTCGGCCTCATCCGCACTTCTCTCGAGCGGCGGACCGCGGAGGGGTTTCGCTCGAGGCTCGCGATCCGGACGCCGTCCGTCGATCTCACGGTCGCCAAGCTGTCGGGCGGCAATCAGCAGAAGGTCATGCTGAGCAAGTGGCTCAACACCAACCCCGCGATTCTCATCCTCGATGAGCCGACACGGGGCGTCGACGTCGGCTCGAAAGCCGAAGTGCACGCCATCATCGGCGAGCTTGCCGCCGAGGGAATCGGCGTCATCGTGATCTCGTCCGACCTTCCCGAGGTGCTTGCGCTCAGCGATCGGGTTCTTATCATGCGCGAGGGCCGGCAGATGGCGATCCTGAACCGCGCGGAGGCGGACCAGGAATCGGTGATGACCGCCGCCATGGGACAGAAGCGGACGGAACCCGCGCCCGGACCGGCCCCATGACCTGGCTCAAGCGCCACGTCCGGCCGGAGCAGATTCGTGAGCTGAGCCTGCTCCTTCTCATTGCCGTCGCCATCCTCACCTTCGGGTCGCTGATCGACGGCTACTACACTTTCCGAACCTTCAACAGAATCGCGTCCAGCGTCGCGATCATCACGGTCGTCGGGGTCGGGCAGACTCTGGTGGTGCTCACGCGCAACATCGATCTGTCGGTCGGGTCCATTGTCGGATTCACCGCCTATTTCGTTGGGACGTTGATTGCTGCCCACAACGGCGTCAACCCTGTCCTGGCGGTCGTCATCGCGATGGCGATCGGCGCGGCGCTTGGCGCCGTCAACGGCGTGCTGGTCGCCTGGGGCGAAGTCCCCGCCGTCGTCGTGACCCTCGGAACGCTGGCGATCTACCGCGGCGTCCTGGTCGACCTGTCCGGCGCCAAGACGGTGACGACAGACAGCCTGCCGCAATGGCTCATCAATCTGCCGCTCCTGAACGTCGCGCCGATCGGCCAGCTCGACATCCGCGCGCCCTTCGTCTTCGCCCTCATCATCGTTGTCGTCTTTCAGCTCGGCGCCGCCTATTTGACCTTTGCCCGCCGCCTCTATGCGATCGGCTCCAATCCCGAAGCGGCCCAGCTTATCGGCCTGCCGATGAAAAGCCTGGTCTTTCTCACTTTCGTCGTATGCGGCGCGCTGTCTGGTCTCGGCGGCTTCATGACGCTGGCCCGCTTCGGCAACATCACGGTCGAGGCCGGGCGCGGGCTCGAACTCAGCGTGATCGCCGCGGTGGTGGTCGGCGGGGTCAACATCTTCGGAGGCTCGGGAACGGTCGTCGGCGCCATGCTGGGCGCGGTCTTGATCGGCACGTTGGAGCAGAGCCTCTTTCGCTTAGGCATCAGCGAGTTCTGGCTCAACGCCGTGCTCGGTCTCCTCATCCTTCTGGCCGTGGCGAGCGACGCGATCCTTCTCAAGCGGCTGCAGATGCTGTGGGCCCGTTCGGACCTGAGGGTTCTTGCCCCCGCGGACAAAGGGGGCGGGCCGTGAGCGCCGCGGAGATCTGGAGACGCTGGGAAGCGCTGATGCTGGCGCTGCTCATCGCTATCGTGGCGCTGAACAGCCTGAGTTCCCAATACTTTCTCAGTGTCGGGAATTTCGTCAATCTGTTTCAGTTGTCGATCGAGAAGAGCATCGTGGTCATCACGATGACGCTCGTCATCATCGGCGGCGAGATCGATCTCTCTGTCGCTTCGATCATGGGCCTCGCCGCTTGCGTGCTGGCCTGGTCGTTCCAGCACGGCGCGCCCATGCCGCTCGCCATCGTGCTTGCGCTCGCCGCCGGCGTCGCCGCGGGGCTCAACAACGCCTTCTGGATCGCGTATGCCGGCCTGCCGTCCCTGGCGGTTACGCTCGCAGGCCTCATCGGCTATCGCGGCGTCGCCCGGATCCTGCTGGAAGATCGCGCGATCGGCGGTTTTCCGGCGTGGTTCGACAAGCTTGGCCAGCAGCCGATGGTCGGGCCGCTGACCGCGTCGATCGTGATCTTCTTCCTGCTCTTCGCCGTCTTCGCCGTCGTGCTGCACGGCTCGTTCTTTGGGCGGCTGGTCTACGCCGTGGGCAACAACGCACAGGCGGCGCGCTATTCGGGCGTGCGCGTCGGACTGGTCAAAGCGGAACTGTTTGTCGTTTCGGCCTCGGTAGCGGCGCTGGCGGGAGTTCTCTATGCTGCGCGCCTGGGATCGGTGCGCGGGGACATGGCGGAAGGGTTCGAGCTCGACATCATCACCGCCGTCCTTCTCGGAGGAGTGAGCATATTCGGGGGCAAGGGCAATCTCGCGGGCGTCGGCATCGCGATCCTTGTCATCCTCAACCTGCGAAACGGAATGGGTCTCGCCGACATCACCGGCAACACCCAGAACTATGTCATCGGGGGGCTTCTCATCCTCTCGGTGCTGACGCCGAATGTCTGGCACGGCATTCGTCATAAGTGGAAAGGGAGAGGAACATGAAAAAGCTGCTGATTGGAGCGTCGGCCTGCGCGCTATTGTCGCTGGCCTCTCATGCCGGCATGGCCCAAGTCGCCACCGTCACGCCCGGGAAGGCTGAAAAAATGGTGCTCTTGCCGAAATTCCTCGGCATTCTGCCGTTCGACCAGGCGCACAAAGGGGCCGAAGAAGCGGCGAAAGAGCTCCAGAACCCGACTCCCCTCCAATTCCTGGGCCCGACGCCGCAGAACAGCGTGGCCGGCCAGATCGAGATCGTCACCAACGCAACGACCCAGGGCGTCAACGCGATCATGATCTCGAACAATTCCGGCGACCAGATCGTGCCGGCCGCCAAGGCCGCCCAGGCCAAGGGCATCAAGGTCGTCACCTGGGACTCGCCCATCCCCTCCGCCGAGGGCGAAGACGTATTCGTCGCTCAGGTCGACTTCGCGCAAATCGGCAAGGTGATGGCCGACATGACGCTCGACCTCACGGGGCCGGCCGGCGGCAAGTTCGCGATCCTGTCGGCTTCGCCCGACGCGGCGAACCAGAACGCCTGGATCGCCGCGATGAAGACGGCGCT
This sequence comes from Roseiarcus sp., assembly GCA_035572075.1. Classification (GTDB taxonomy): domain Bacteria; phylum Pseudomonadota; class Alphaproteobacteria; order Rhizobiales; family Beijerinckiaceae; genus Roseiarcus. The sequence continues at coordinate 13,460 of DATNBG010000512.1, forward strand.
CAAGGACCCCAAATACGCCAAGCTCAACCTGGTCGACACGGTCTACGGCAACGACGAATCGGAAAAGAGCTATACCCAGGCGCAAGCCCTGGTCGACAAATATCCCGACCTCAAGGTGATCGTGGCGCCGACGTCGGTCGGCATCGTCGCGGCCGCCAAGGCGCTCCAGGACGAGAAGCTGTGCGACAAGGTCAAGGTCACCGGTCTCGGCCTGCCGAGCGAAATGCTCGCCTACACCAAGAACGGCTGCGGGCCGGAATTCGCGCTGTGGAGCTTCGTCGACCTCGGCTATCTCGCCTACTATACCGCCTATGCGCTCGCGACCGGCGAGCTCAAGGCCGAGGAGGGAGCCAAGTTCAAGGCCGGGCGGATGGGCGAATACACGATCACCAAGGACCCGACCCGCGCCAAAGGCCTGCGCATCCTGATGGGGCCCTTCACGGTTTACAGCATAAAGAATGTTGAGGCGGCGGCGAAGCAATAAGCCAAGCCGCCGCTCCCTCGAACTGAACCGTCCGTCGCGCTTCAACTCCGAAAAGCTGACGCGCGGCGGAGGCCGGCCTGCCTCGGGCCGCCGCAGACCGCCTCCCGGGAATGCTCATGGACAAGTACGACGCAATCGTGGTCGGCGCGGGATCGAGCGGGGGCGTCGTCGCCGCGCGTCTCACGGAAAACGCCTCGCGCCGGGTGCTGCTGCTCGAGGCCGGGCCGGACTTCCCGCAGGAGGAGACGGTGCCGCCGCTGTTCACCTTCAGCGGCGAGCATCACTGGCGCGGCGCCGCCGGCATACCGGAATTCGACTGGGACTTCGTCAACACCGACGGCGCCGGCGCCTTGCAAGGTCGCAGCCTGCGCGTGCCGCGGGGACGCCTCGTCGGGGGCACCTCGATGATCAACGCCACGATCGCCGCGCGCGGCGCGCCATTCGATTTCGATCGCTGGGCGGCGATGGGGAACAAGGGCTGGGCCTGGGCCGATCTTCTGCCCCTGTTCATCGCGATCGAGAATGACGTGAATTTCGGCGACCAGCCGATCCATGGCCGCGACGGGCCGATCGTCATCCAGCGCTACCGCCCCGAGAGCTGGGCGCCCGTCAACCGCGCCATGTACGACGCCTGCGTCGAGCTCGGGGTCAAGGAAGCGCCCGATCTCAACGCCCCCGACGGGCAGGCTGGCGTCGTCGGGCCGATGCCGCACAATCGCTACAAGGAAGTGCGCCTGGGCACGCTCGTGACCTATATCCGCTCGGCCCGCGCGCGGCCCAATCTCACGATCCGCCCTCAAGCCCATGCCGATCGCATCATCCTCAACGGCGCCCGCGCCGAGGGCGTCGTCTATATCGACCGGGCGGGCAAGCGCGAGACGGCGTACGCCGACGAGATCGTGATCAGCGCCGGAGTCTACAACAGCCCGGCCATATTGCAGCGCTCGGGCATCGGCCCGGCCGAATGGCTGCGTCCGCTCGGCGTCGAAGTCGTGCGCGACCTCGCGGTGGGGCGAAACCTCACCGACCATCCCGGCTTCCCCATGCTGTTCAGGGCGGAAGGGCTCGGCGTCACGACCGGACGGTTCTTCGCCGCCAACGTGCGGGGCCCGGCGAACGCGGACGGCGAGCCCGAATGGCAGACCCATCCGTTCCCAGTCGACGAGGAGGAGCACATTGCCGGCTTCTGGACCTATCTCACCCGCCAGGAGGCCAAGGGCGAGGTGCGCATCCAAAGCTCCGACCCGGCGCGCCCGCCCTTGATCGACCACCGCTTCAATACGCGAGAGCGCGACCAGGACCGGTTCGATCGCGCACGGTCATTCGTCAAGGCCATGCTGGCGACGCGGACGTTCCAGGCCCACGGCGCGAAGGCGATCGACGATCTCAACAAGCCGATCGCCGAGGCGCTCGCCTGCTCGATGGGCCCCGCCCACCATCAGTCGGGATCGGTCAAGATGGGTCCAGCGAGCGATCCGGCGGCGGTCGTCGGGCCTGACCTTCGGGTGCATGGCTTCGACAACCTCAGGGTCGCCGACACCGGCATCTATCCCGACAACGTCATGCACAACACCAATCTCACCGCCCTCGTGGTCGGGGAAATGGCGGCCCGCTTCGTCGCCCGCGTCAACGCCGGAGCGTGAGCCTCACCCCCAACCCCTCTCCCCGAAAGGATAGGGGAGTCACGGCGCGCTGGCTTGGTTCAGCGCCTCCATGTCGGCGGGCGTGAGCGCAAGTTCGGTCGCCCGGACGAGGCTCTCGACCTGTTCGAGCGAGGTGGCGCTGGCGATCGGCGCGGTGACGCCGGGCCGGCCCATGACCCAGGCGAGCGCGACCTCCGCGGGCTTGGCCTTGTGGCGCGCCGCGACCGCGTCGAGCGCGTCGAGGATGCGGAAGCCACGCGGATTGAGATAGGCTTTGACAGCTTCGCCGCGCGCGCTTTTGGCTGCGTCGGCTTCGCCGCGGTACTTGCCCGAAAGGAATCCTTTGGCGAGGCTGAAATAGGTGATGACGCCGATCTCCTCGCGCTCGCACAAAGCGGCAAGGCCGCTTTCGAATCCCTGACGGTCGGCGAGATTGTATTCCGGCTGCAGAACCTCGTAGCGCGGAAGCCCCTTCTTGGCCACGGCGAGCGCCGCCTCGAACATCGGGACGGTGAGGTTCGAGGCGCCGCACCAGCGTACCTTGCCTTGTTCGATCAGCCGCTGATGGGCGCCGAGCGTCTCCTCGATCGGCGTCGCCATGTCGGGCCAGTGCGAGAGATAGAGGTCGATCACATCGGTCTGCAGGCGCTTGAGCGAGGCCTCGGCCGCCTCGGGGATGTAGCGCGCCGACAGGCCTTCCTTGCCCTTGCCCATCGGCGAGCCGACCTTGGTGATGACCACGACGCGGCTGCGATTGCCCCGCGCCTTCATCCACTCGCCGATGATCGTCTCCGATTCGCCGCCCTTGTTGCCCGGAACCCAGGCCGAATAGACGTCGGCGGTGTCGATCGCGGTCAGGCCCGCCGCCGCGAACCGGTCGAGCACGGCGAACGAGGTTTTCTTATCCGCCGTCCAGCCGAACACGTTGCCGCCGAGAACGAGCGGCGCGATGGAAAGGTCGGTGCGCCCCAGACGGCGAGTTTGCATGAACGGCTCCCCGGACGCGAGACGATAGCAGAAGGCGTCTCCTGTCAACAAGCCCGTCTCACCGGCTGGCTAACCATGGTCATGGCGGTGATGAAGATCCGGATAGTGCGCATGCCGGTGGCGAAGCGGCTCATGCCGGTGCCAGTGCGAATGCGGCTCCGTTACCGTTCCGTCATGGGCGTGTCGATGATGTTCGTCATGAAAGTGGCGGTGTTCATGCTCGATCGCCTCGTGCGTGTGTTCGTGGCTGTGTCGTTCCGTCAGATGAAGCCACACGCCCACGGCCATGAGCGCGCCGGCGATGATCAATTGAGGCGTGACCGCCTCTCCAAGCAGGATGATCGCGATGACCGCGCCGAGGAATGGCGCGAGCGAGAAATAGGCGCCCGTCCGGGCGCTACCCAGATGCCGCAGCGCCAGGACAAACAAGACGAGGCTCACCCCGACGCCACAGAACCCGACGAACAACGCCGCGCCGGTCATGCCGATCGGCGGGAAGCGCGCGCCGAGAAGCAGCAGCGCCAGGGTCAGGTTCACGCTCCCGGCCACGAGGCCCTTGATCAGCGCGATGACCATAGGGTCCGCCGAGGAAAGCCTGCGCGTCAGGTTGTTATCGACGCCCCAGGCGAGACAGGCCGCCGCGATCATCAGGCCGCCTTCGTCGAAGCTTGTCCCTTGTCCCCGCCACGACAGCAGGGCCGCGCCCGCGAGGATCGAGGCCGCGCCGATGAGGAGTCTGCGATCGACGTTCTCCCGAAAGACGATCCACGCGATCGCCATGGTCGCCAGTCCTTCGAGATTCAACAGCAGCGAGCCCGACGCGGCGGACGTTCGGGCGAGCCCAAGCATCAGAAACAGCGGTCCGATGACGCCGCCGAACACGACGACCGCGATCAGCCAGGGAATGTCAGCGCGCCGCAACGGCGCTTCCGAGGACGCCGCGCCAAGGACGAACCGGCCTGCCTGGCCCATCCCCAGCCCGATGCCGGCGCCCAGATAGAGGAGACCGGCCAGAAGCTGGGGATCGGTCGACCCGAGAAGCAATTTCGCGAACGGCGCCGACGCGCCGAACAGGACCGCCGACGCCAGGGCGAGGGGGACGCCGGGCCAAAGGGGGCCATGCATGGGAGCGCGGTCGAACATGGCCATCCCCTATAGCACGCCCGTGCCCGACCCTTTCCTTTTTGCCGGCGCAGGAGTGGCCGCCGCCCCACATTCACGCGAACGCGATTGGCGCGCGCGCCGAATCTCCATTAAGAGTGAGCGCAACCTCCCAAGACATTCCCGATGACCTCGCTCACAACCCGCCGGCCGCTGGTGCTCGCCGCCGTCATGGCCGCCAATTTCATGATCGCGATCGAGGCCACCATCGTCTCGACCGCCATGCCTCAGATCGTCGGCCAGCTCGGCGGCCTGCCGCTCTACAGCTGGGTGTTCTCGGCTTTCCTCCTCACCCAGACCGCGACCACCGTGGTGTTCGGCAAGCTCTCCGATCGCGCCGGCCGCAAGATGGTGATGCTGATCGGCATCGCGGTCTTTCTCTTGGGCTCGACGCTCTGCGGGTTCGCGTGGTCGATGCCGTCGCTGATCGCCTTCCGGCTCCTGCAGGGCGTGGGCGCGGGCGCGGTCCAGCCGACCGCGATGACCATTGTCGGCGACCTCTATTCGGCGCACGAGCGGGCGAAGATCCAGGGCTGGCTGGCGAGCGTCTGGGCGTTGTCGGCGATCCTCGGACCGCTCGCCGGCGGCCTCATCATCCAGCATTTCTCCTGGGCCTGGATCTTCTGGATGAACCTGCCGATCGGCGCGCTCGCCGCCGCCGGATTCCGGGCCTACCTGCACGAGGAGCGCGCGCATGGGCAGGGCAGGATCGACCACTTGAGCGCGGGCGTTTTCACCGTCGCCATCGCCGCCATCATGGCCGATCTGACCGCGCTTTCGACCTCGGGCCGGGTCGAAATCGGGCTCACGACGCTGGTGGCCGCGGTCGCGGTCGCGCTGTTCGTCGTCCAGGAACGGCGATCTCCCGAACCGATGATCTCGCTCAAGCTTTGGGGGCGCCGGCCGATCGCCGCCGCCAACGCCGCCTCGCTGCTCTCCGGCATGGTGATGATCGGGCTCACCACCTTTCTGCCGGTGTTCGTCCAGGGGGTGATGGGAAAATCGCCGCTGACCGCTGGTTTCGCCCTGTCGGCGATGGTGGGAGGATGGTCGGCCGCCGCGACGGTGGGCGTACGCGTCGGCTTCAAGCGCTTCGGCTTGCGCCCTCTGATGCGCGTGGGCGGCGTCTTGGTCGCGGCGGGCGCGCTCGTCTTCGTCGCCCTCGACGCGGACATGCCGCCCCTCGCCGCCGGCCTCGGCTCGCTTATCGTCGGCTTCGGCATGGGCCTGCTCTCGAGCGCCTCGATCATCCTGATCCAGGAAATCGTCGAGTGGTCGGAGCGCGGAAGCGTGACCGCGTCCTATCTTTTCGCGCGCAGCCTCGGCAGCACCTTCGGGGCGACGGCGTTCGGCGCGGTGCTCAATTTCGGCCTTCTGCGCTCGGGTCATGCCGGGGTCACGTCGGATGAACTGCGGCGGCTCCTCGAGCAGGGCTCGAGCGAGGCGGCCAGCAACCCCGGGCTTCGCGCCACGCTCGAACAGGCCCTTCACCTCACCTTCACGGCGATGTTCGCAATTGCCCTCATGGTGACGGCGACCGCGTTTCTCGTGCCGAAGGTCTCGTTCGCCCCGAGGCGGGCGCTTGCCGAGTAAGGCCGCTCAGGCCGCCCCTTCCGCGCGCTTTTCGCCGACCGCGACCGCCAGCGTCATCGCCAGGCAGAACGTCGCCGCAAGCGACCGGAACGAGCCGAAGTCGCTCTCGACGATCTCGAACCGGACATCGGCCAGGCCGGCAAGCGGCGAGAGCGCGCTGTCGGTGACGACCACGATCGGCACGCCGGCGCGCCGGGCGCGCTGGGCGAGATCGACCGTGAACGGCGAGTAGGGCGCGAAGCTGATCGCGATCAGCGCGTCGTCCGCGCCCGCCTGCTTGAGCTGCTCAGGCCCGAGCCCGCCGACATTGTCGATGAGCGAGGCAGGGACGCCGAGCTGGGAGAGCGCGTAAGTCAGATAGTGGGCGACGCAGAACGACCGCCTCTGGCCGAGGCAGAAGATCGTCCTCGCGCGGGCGAGAACGCCGACCGCGCGGTCAAGCTCGTCTCGCTGGACCGCCGCGCGCAGCCGCGCGATCGAGGCCGCCGCGGAATCGGCGAATCCGAACAGCAGGTGGGTCGGATCGCCGCTGTCGCGGGCGTTCTCGTGCAGCGCCTTCAGGCGCTCGGAATAGTCGGGCCAGCGGTTGCGCAGGCGCGAGCGAAACACCTCCTGCAGCTCGGAAAAGCCGGCGAAGCCCAGCGTCTGGGCGAAGCGCACCAGGGTCGAGGCCTGCACCTCGGCGTCGCGCGCGAGCGCGGAGGCGGTGCCGAGCGCGAATTCGTCGGGGTGCTCGAGCGCGTAAGCGGCAGCCTGGCGAAGACGCTTGGGCAAGCGCGGCTCGATCTCGATCAGGCGGCGCTGGAAGTCGTCGAAGCTCTCCGGCGGTTCGGTCGTCGTGACGGCGCCTGCCATATTCCCTCGCAGCCCAGGCGACGCCTCCGCCCGCCCGCGCTATTCTGCCCCAGCCCGACCAGATAGAACAGATATTCCAATCTGCGTCACGAATGAAATATCTGTATTGGCGGGCGGGCGCGCGATGCGCGCGGAAACCGGGGAGGCTGCCCATGCGCACGATCGGCGTCGGACTGATCGGCTCGGGCTATATGGGCAAGTGTCACGCCCTCGCCTGGACCGGCGTTCATGGCGTATTCGACGACACGCCGATCGTCCGCCGGGTGATGCTGTGCGAGGTCGAGGAAGGCCTGGCGCGCCGGCGCGCCGACGAGTTCGGCTTCGAGGCCTCGACCGACGACTGGCGCGCGCTGATCGCCGATCCGGGCGTGGAGGCCGTTTCGATCACCACGCCCAACGCGCTCCATGCGCGGATGGCGATCGCGGCGCTCGAAGCGGGCAAGCATGTGTGGTGCGAGAAGCCGATGGCGCCTTCGCTCGAAGATTCCGAGCGCATGGCCGCCGCGGCGCGCGCCTCGGGCCGGGTCGCCATCCTCGGCTACAATTACATCCAGAGCCCGGCCGTCCGCCTGATCGCCAGGCTCATCAAAGACGGCGCGATCGGCCGGCTCACCCATTTCCGCGTCGAAATGGACGAAGACTATATGGCCGACCCCGAGGCGCCGTTTTCCTGGCGCGCCCAGGCGAGCTCCGGCTACGGCGCCCTCGACGATTTCGCCGTCCACCCCTTGAGCCTGATCGCGACCCTGATCGGCGCGCCTGCGCAAGTGTTCGGCGAGATGAGCAAGCCCTATCCGGACCGGCCCGACGGGGGCGGGCGCCGCGAGGTCGAGACCTTCGACATCGCAACCGCGCTTCTGAGAATGCCGGACGGCGTTTCGGGAACGATCCAGGTCAATCGCGCCGCCTGGGGGCGCAAGGGCCGCCTGCAATTGCAGGCCTTTGGCGCGCAAGGCGCGATCGTCTTCGACCAGGAGCGGTTCAACGAGGTCTCCCTCTATGTCGCCGAAGGGCCGCCGGAAACGCAGGGGTTCAGGCAGATCCTGATGGGCCCCGCGCACCCGCCCTACGAGCGGTTCATCGCCGGGCCCGGCCACCAGATGGGCTTCAACGAGCTCAAGGTCATCGAGGCCCACGAGCTCATCAACCGCATCCTCGGCCGCCCGGCGCTCACCATCGATTTCGACGCCGGCCTCGCCATCGAACGAACCATCCACGCGATCGCCCGCTCATCCCGCGAGGGGCGGTGGGTCGCGGTCGGCTGACGCCTGCCGGGGCAACGGCGGCGACACTTGACGATCCGTCGCCTCGCCAGGGAGAGTTTTCAGGATCGGCGAGGCGCCGGCCTTCGGGCAAGCGGATGAAGCCCCGCCATGCGGGCGGACAGGCCGAAGGGTCAAACCCGGATTGAAGCTCGGGACGGCGCGGGCGCCGTCAGCCGATGTTCACCGAACTTCCGCCGCTTGCCTGCCCGAGCTTGTTGCTGTCGCCAACCACGTTCGCGGTCTGCGACGACAGCGACGCGCCGCTCGCCTTGAGCAGGTCCTCGAGGGCCTTGGCGGCGCCGGGATCGGCCTTGAGCGCCTTGGTCAGCGCGGCCTGAAGGGCCAGCAGTTTCTCCGGTTCCTTCGCCTTCAGGTCTTCCGGCGCCTTTGTCTCCTCGATGTCCTTGATCGCCTCGGCGCCGGCCGGACTCGTGAGCTTGCCCTTGATCCATGTCCAGACGGATTTGCCCGATTCTCCGGCGGCGCTCTTGGCGGCCTCCTTGCCGAGGGACAGGAGGTACGGCGTGACGAAGGAGACGGCGGCGGAAGCGAGCGTGACTGGATCCATGGATTGCTCCTTTCCTGGGATCAGGCGTCAGGGTCGAGGCTTTCTTGCGAACCCTGCATCTCTTGGAGCGCCTCGACAATCGTCGCGAGCAAGGCCGCGTCGGGTTCGACGCCAAGGCTTTCGCAACATTTTACGTA
>DATNBG010000513.1:0-2718 GCA_035572075.1 Roseiarcus sp.
ACGAGGACTCCGTCGACGCCATCGAAAACGCCGCGTTCGACCAGCGCCGGATGAGGGCGCTCGGCATAAGTCATGACCAGCGCCTTCGGGCTTGCGGACTTGCGCGCGAGCCGGCCGCGCGCCGCTTTGAGCGCCGCCGCCGGAGCGCCCGAAAGCGCTCGCGCCATCGAGGCGCTGACATCGGGCCCGTCAAGATAGGGGTTCCGCGCCGGCCAGCCGAATTCGACGATGTCGACCCCGGCGCCGGCGTAAAGGTCGATCGTTTCCACCGGAACGGCCGGGTCCGCAAGCGGGAAATAGACGGTGAGACGCCGGCGCATCGCGCTTCTATGGCATGGCCTTTCCGAAGCGCAAGGATCGGCGCCATGGAAGGTTCCAGTTGAAGTGAAGGAAAGCCGGATGCTACGTCTTATCTCCGGCGGGAGGACGCCATTGGACAAGGGCAAGACAATGAAACTGACAATAAGACTGGCCGCGCTCGCGGCGGCGTTGATCTGCGCGGCGACATCCGCGCTCGCGGGCGCCAGGATCACGATCGTGACGCCCTATCTCGCCCAGCCGGGCACCCAATACTATGTCGAGGCCTTCCAGGAAGTCGCCAAAGAGAACGGCTGGACGGTGAATGTCGTCGACACGAAAGGCGACATAGCGGCGGTCGTGAGCCGCATCGAGGACGCCGCCAACGACAAGGTCGACGCCATCGTCCTCAACGCCAATCCCGCGCAGGTCACCGCCGGGCTGGAGACGGCGAAGGCGGCGGGCGTGCCGGTGTTCGGCATGGACGCCGGCTCGAGCCCGCTGCTCATCGCCAACGTGACCAGCAACGGCTACGAAATGGCGGCGACCACCGCTTCCTACGTGGTCAACCGGATCGGCGGCAAGGGCAATGTCGTGATGTTCGTCTACGACGCGTTCCCGCCAGTGCAGGTGCGCGGGGTGATCGCCGACGCGATCTTCAAGAACACGCCCGACATCAAGGTCATCGCCCGCGTGACCCCCGATGTTCAGGACGGCGGCATCGCCGACTCGCGAGCCAAGATGGACGCCATTCTCGCCGCCCATCCCAAGAAGGGCTCGATCGCGGCGGTATGGGCGGCCTGGGATCAGCCGGCGCTTGGCGCGCTGCAGGCGATCGAGGCGGCCGGCCGGACCGACGAAGGCATCGTCATCGTCGGCATGGACGCCAACCCGCAGGCGCGCGCGGCGATCGCCAAGGACGGCAATTTCGAGGCGTCGATGGCGCAGGACTTCAAGGGCATCGGCCGCACCGTCGCCGACCTGGTCAAGCGCCATCTGGCCGGCCAAAAGATCAAGCAAAGCGTGATCTATGTGCCGACGACGCTCATCACCTCGGAGAACGTGAAGCAGCAATAGGCGGGGGCAGCCGACCGCGGCGCCGCGATAAGGCATGAGTCTGCTTTCGATCGGCCATTTGCGCAAGGCCTATGGCGGCGCGACGGCGCTCAAGGACGCTTCGCTCGAACTCCTGGCCGGAGAGACGCTCGCGCTCATGGGCGAGAACGGGGCCGGCAAGAGCACGCTGATCAAGATCCTGGCCGGCGCGGTTCAGCCGGACGGCGGCGCCATCCGGATCGAGGGCGCGGAGGCTTCGCTCCGCGGCCCGCAGGAAGCCCATCGGCGCGGCCTCAGGTTCATCCACCAGGAGTTGAACGTCGTCTCCGCCCTCAGCGTCGCCGAGAACATCTTCCTCGGCCGCGTCTATCCGCGCCGGCTCGGCTTCGTCGACTGGCCAGCGCTCAACGCGCGCGCCAGCGCCGCGCTGGCGGCGCTCGGAGTTAGGCACCTCTCCCCGAAGACGATCGTCGCGAGACTGCCGGTCGGCGACCGGATGCTGGTCAAGATCGCGGCCGCCTTCCTCGAGGACGAGGCGTCGCGGGCGCGCATCTTCGTCATGGACGAGCCGACCGCCGCGCTCACAAAAGAGGAATCGGAGCGGCTGTTCCACATCATCGGCGCGCTGCGCGCGCGGGCTTGCGGCATCCTGTTCGTCTCGCATCGTCTCGACGAGGTCCTGGGCGTCGCCGACCGGATCTCGGTTCTCCGGGATGGCGAGACCTGCGCCACGCTCGATGCGAAGGACGCGACCAAGGCGAGGCTCATCGAGTTCATGACCGGCCGCAAGGACCTCTCGGGCGCCCGCAGCAGGGCCCCGCCTCGCGGCGCGCCGGTTGTCCTTAGCGTCGACGGTCTCGCCGGCGAAGGCCTCAGCGACATTTCGTTCGAATTGCACAAGGGCGAGATCCTCGGCTTCACCGGCCTCGCCGGCGCCGGCCACGAGCGCCTGATCCGGGCCCTCGTCGCAAGCGCCGGCGCCGGGACCGTGACGCTAGAGGGCGCGCCCGCCGCCTTGAGGGGGCCGGCGGACGCGTGGGCGCGCGGAATTGCGCTCACCCCCCGCGAGCGCCGCGCCGAGGGTCTTCTGCTCAGGCAAGACGTCGCGAGCAACATCTCGCTGCCGCACCTTCAGCGGCTGAGCCGCGTCTCCTTTTTTCTAGATCGCCGCAAGGAGCGCGCGCGGGCGTGGGACTTGGGCCGCCGCGTCCGTCTGAAGGCGAGCGGCCCTCGCCAGAAGGTGAGGACGCTGTCGGGCGGCAACCAGCAGAAAGTCCTGCTCGCGCGCGCAATGGCCGGCGCGCCCCGCGTGCTTCTGCTCGACGAACCGACCCGCGGCGTCGACGTCGGGGCGAAGTTCGACAT
>DATNBG010000514.1:0-9460 GCA_035572075.1 Roseiarcus sp.
GGGCCAATCGTCGCACGCCTCGCTTCCCGATTCCAGCCGGAACGCCAAGCGGCTCGCCACACGCTCAGAGCGTGCAAACGACCCTGAGTCCGATGCGGCCCTGCCAGCCGGGATTGTCGGGGGCGATGAAATCGCGGTAGGCGGACCGGCAGATCGCCGGATTGTGGGACCAAGAGCCGCCCCGCAAGACGGGGAGTCCGCGTAATTGGCGCTCGCTAGGTCGAGGCAATATTCCCACACATTGCCGTGCATGTCGTAGAGCCCGAAGCGATTGGGCGGGAACGTCCCGGCAGGCGTCGTCGTCCCGCGAAACGCGCCTGCCGGGCCCTGGTCATAGGCGCCCGAGCGGTAGGTCACGCCGTCATAGACGTCGGAGGCGATGCTCCTGCCGTCGTTGTCGCCGCACACGGCGCCCCCCGTTCCGCAATAGTTCGCCAGTTCCGTGGTGATGGTCGGTCCCACATTGAACGGCCCTGTCGTCCCGGCGCGGCAGGCGTATTCCCACTCGGCCTCGCTCGGCAGACGATAGTCGCGCCCGGCGAGTTCGGACAGGCGCCGGCAGAACTCGTCCGCCTCGTTCCAGGTGACGCTCTCGACCGGCAGGCGGTCGCCTTTGAAGAACGAGGGGAACGGCCGGAGGGCGTAAGCGATCTTGTCCGGGCGCCTCATCGCCACCGCCGCCCATTGGGCCTGCGTGACGGGTCCCGCGCCGATGAAGAATGGGCTGACCGTGACCTGGCGTTGCGGCCCCTCATTTGCGCGGCGTGCGCCGCGCAAGCGACAGGAAAGAGGGGCGCTTCGAGCGCCGGCGGTTCACACCCGCCGCTCGACCATCATATTCTTGATGAGAATGATCGCCTTGGCGGGATTCAGGCCCTTGGGGCAGGTCTGGGAGCAGTTCATGATCGTGTGGCAGCGATAGAGGCGGAACGGGTCCTCGAGATTGTCGAGCCGCTCGCCCTGCGCTTCGTCGCGCGAGTCGATGAGCCAGCGATAGGCCTGCAGCAGCACCGCCGGGCCCAGATAGCGGTCGCCGTTCCACCAATAGCTGGGGCACGCCGTGGTGCAGCACGCGCACAGGATGCACTCGTAGAGGCCGTCGAGCTTCGCCCTGTCCTCCGGCGACTGAAGCCATTCCTTTTCGGGCGACGGGGTGACGGTTTTCAGCCACGGCTCGATCGAAGCGTGCTGGGCGTAGAAGACCGAGAGATCGGGCACCAGATCCTTGACGACCTCCTGATGCGGCAGCGGATAAATGGTCACCGGCGCCGGGACGTCGTCGATGCCGCGCGTGCAGGCGAGCGTGTTGAGCCCGCCGATGTTCATGGCGCACGAGCCGCACACCCCTTCGCGGCACGAGCGCCGAAAGGTCAGGGTCGAGTCGATCTTGGATTTGATCCAGATCAGCGCGTCGAGGATCATCGGCCCGCAATCGTCGCGGTCGACGAAATAGACATCCATGCGCGGATTTTCGCCGTCGTCCGGGTTCCAGCGATAGACGCGGAATTCGGTGACCCGCGTGGCGTTCGCCGGCCTCGGCCAGGTCTTGCCGGGCTTGACGCGGGAGTTTTCGGGGAGGGTGAGCTGGACCATTCTAACTACCTGTGACCGATCGGATGAGGCCGTCAAACTCGCTTGGGCAAGACCGCGACGCCTTCGCTTCTCGCCGCGTCGCGCAGCGCCTTGTCGAGGCTGGCGAGAGGCAATTCGTTCATCATCGCGGCCGCCAGGTACGCCGCGTCATAGGCTGTAAGGCTCCGCTTCCGGGCGAGGCGCGCGACAAGGCGGGCGTCGCCGCGTCCGGCATCGCGCAGGGGCAAGGCCTCGAGCGAGTCGAGATGCGCCTCGAGATCGGATGGAACGAGGCGCCCTCGCCGGCATGCGACAATCAAGAGATTGCGGACCTCGTGCCACAGCAGGTTCGGCGCCGCCGCTCCTTCCTCGCCCATGCGATGGGCAAGCGCGGTCGTGGCGTTGGTCGCTTCGTCGGGAAGGAACCAGGAGCCGGCCACCGAAGCATCGACGACAAAAGCCATCCCTATCTCCGGCCCTCGCCAATCCAGGCCCGGATCTCGTCTTGCGAAACGGTCTTGATCCGGCCGCTGTCGCGCAGGGCGAGCATCGTTTCGATCGCCGCCCTTCCGCGCGCCTTCTCCTCGATCGGCATGAGGCGCGCCACGGGCGTGTCGCCGCGAGCGATGACGAATTCCTCGCCACGCTCGACCCTGGCCAGCAATTCGGACAGATGGGCCTTCGCTTCGGCGACTTTCACAACCGCGCCCATCCGCGCCTCCCGGACGCCGCGAAGCGCCCCGACGTAAAAATAGGACGGGCCGCGCGGTTGGTCAACATGTTGACCAACATGGACGTCAATACACCCGCGCCTTTGGCTCGATATAGCCGATATCGTTGCTCATCGTATAGGAATGGACGGGCCGGTAGTCGATGGTCACCGTCTGCTTGGCCGGATCGATCCAGGCCAGCGTATGCTTCATCCAGTTGACGTCGTCGCGCTTGGGATAGTCCTCGCGCGCATGCGCGCCGCGGCTCTCGAGGCGGTTCAGCGCGCCTTCCATCGTCACCACCGCCTGGACGATCAGGTTGTCGTATTCGAGCGTCTCGACGAGGTCGGAGTTCCAGATGAGGGAACGGTCGGTCACCGAGACGTCCGCCCCCGCGCGCCAGGCCGCGTGAATTTTTTTCTTGCCCTCGGCGAGCACGTCGCCGGTGCGGAAGACCGCGCAATAGTCCTGCATGACCCGCTGCATGGCGACCCTGAGCGCCGCCGTCGGCGTCTTGCCCCTGGCATGGCGGAATTGATCGAGGCGGGAGAGCGCGAATTCGGCGCTGTCCTTCGCGAGCTCCGGCTGCTTGTCGCCGGGCTTCAGCGTCTCGGCGGCGCGCGCCGCCGCGCCGCGGCCGAAGACGACGAGGTCGATCAGCGAGTTCGAGCCGAGCCGATTCGCCCCGTGCACCGAGACGCACGCGGCTTCGCCGAGCGCCATCAGCCCCGGCACCACCGAATCCGGGTCGCCATTGGCCTTGGTCAGGACCTCGCCGTGGTAGTTGGTCGGGATGCCGCCCATGTTGTAGTGGGCAGTCGGCAAAACGGGGATCGGCTCCTTGGTCACGTCGACGCCCGCGAAGATGCGCGAGCTCTCGGAGATGCCAGGCAGGCGCTCATGCAGCACCTTGGGATCGAGATGGTCGAGGTGCAGGAAGATGTGGTCCTTCGCTTTGCCGACGCCGCGCCCTTCGCGAATTTCGATGGTCATCGCGCGGCTGACCACGTCGCGCGAGGCGAGGTCCTTGGCGTGCGGGGCATAACGCTCCATGAAGCGCTCGCCCTCCGAATTGACCAGATAGCCGCCCTCGCCGCGCGCGCCCTCGGTGATGAGGCAGCCCGCACCGTAAATGCCGGTCGGATGGAACTGCACGAACTCCATGTCCTGCAGCGCGAGCCCGGCGCGCAGGACCATGCCGTTGCCGTCGCCGGTGCAGGTGTGCGCGGAGGTGCATGAGAAATAGGCCCGCCCATAGCCGCCGGTGGCGAGCACGGTGACCTGGGCGCGGAAGCGGTGGATCGTTCCGTCGTCCAGCCTCAGGGCGACGATTCCGCGCACCGCGCCCTCCGCGTCGCGGATGAGGTCGATGGCGAAATATTCGATGAAGAACTCGCATTTCGCCTTCAGCGCCTGCCCGTAGAGGGTGTGCAGCATGGCGTGCCCGGTGCGGTCGGCCGCGGCGCAGGTGCGCTGCGCGACGCCCTTGCCGTATTCGGTCGTCATGCCGCCGAACGGGCGCTGGTAGATCCTGCCCTCTTCGGTGCGGGAGAACGGCACGCCCCAATGGTCGAGTTCGTAGACCGCGGCCGGCGCGTGGCGGCACATATATTCGATGGCGTCCTGGTCGCCGAGCCAGTCGGAGCCCTTGACGGTGTCGTACATGTGCCAGCGCCAGTCGTCGGGGCCCATGTTGCCGAGCGAGGCCGCAATGCCGCCCTGGGCGGCGACAGTGTGCGAGCGGGTGGGGAACACTTTCGTGACGCAGGCGGTGCGCAGGCCGCTTTCAGCGCACCCGACGCTCGCGCGCAGGCCCGAGCCGCCCGCCCCCACCACCACGACATCGAACGTGTGGTCGGTGATCGGATAGGCCTTGCCTCCGAGCGCGGGCGCGCCCTGCGCGGAAGAGCCATTGGTCGTCATGGTTCGTCTTCTTTTAAGCTTGCTCAGGTGAAGGCGATGCGCAGCGTCGCATAGACGCAGGCGAGCGCCAGAAGCGCGGCGAAGCAGGTGTTGGCGGCGAGCGCCCAAGCGCGCAGCCGGCCGCCGACGTAATCGATAATGATGGAGCGCATGCCGAGCTCCATATGGACGATCCCGGCGACGATGAAGGCGAGCAGCAGGATTGCGGGAATCGGGTTTGCGAGCTCGGCCCGCACGCCGTTGTAATCCTTACCCACGAGGTCGAGGATCAGCCAGACAAAGCCGATTGTGAGCGGCACGAGCGCGAGCGAGGTCACATGGACGAGCCATGCGTCGCCCGTCCCCATCCGCGCGGAGCCGAGAAACCGGACCCGGCCGAGCGGGCTGCGCAGATCGCCAGAATGATCGGTCAACGCAAATGCCCTCCTACCGGACCGCGTAGCCAATGATCCACACCAGGATCGTCAGCGCGAAACCTCCAATCAGCGTCGCCCAAGCCATCTGATCGCGCAGCGGCTTCTCCAGGCCGTATCCGGCGTCCCATATGATGTGGCGGAGGCCACCGACGAGGTGATGGAAGAGCGCCCACGTGGCGATGAACAGGATGAGGCGCCCAATGAACGAGGCGATGAAGCCAGAGAAGACGGAGAAGGTCGCGGCGTCGGCGGAGGCTGCGATGAGAAACCAGGCCAGCAGCAGGACGCCGGCGTAAAGAGCGGCCCCGCTGATCCTGTGCGCGATCGACATCGCCATCGTCATGACCATCCGATAGATGCTCAAGTGCGGCGACAATGGCCGCGGCCGGCGCTGGCCGGGAAGAGCGTCGCTCGACGCCATGATGCTGATTCCTGCTGATGTTCGCCTGTCGTTTTAGACCGCCCTGCCAGCGCCCGCAACGCTCCTTCGTCCCGAGGGCGCCCGCGCCGGAAAACCGGCGCGGTATTGATCCGGGCGTTTGAGGCGATGATATTCGTCCGCCGACAGCACGACGATCCGTTCCCACCCGCTGCGGGTGATGGCGACGGGCTCGACCAAGGCCTTGTCCTGATAGGCGCCGAAGTTCCTCTGAAACACGGCCGAGGATACCGTAATCATATCGACGCAATCTCCGTAAGACTTGGATTATCCGAAATATGCAGATAGTGCGTATTTCGTCACATTCGCTGCGACGCCGGTGGAGTGCGTCCGGTCCGCGCAATGGCCCTCTTGCCGCCCGGGCGAATCCTTCATCATCGCCCAAGCGCCGCCTCGACTTCCTTGCGTGTCGGCGGGTCGGAGCCCTTGCGCGTGCAGGTGATCGCGGACGCGGCCGCCGCGAAGCTGAGCCACGTCTCGAGGCTCTTTCCCGACGGCGCTGGCGCGCCCGCGCCGAGCGCGCGGTCGCGGTCCATCGCGGCGAGGAGCGCGGACATGAAGCTATCGCCGGCGCCGACGGTGTCGACAACTTCGACGCGCGGCGCCGGAACCTCGATCCGCTCCCGGCCCATGAGAGCGAGCGCGCCGCGCTCGCCTCGGGTCGCGACGCAGAAGCGCGGGCCGGCCTTGGTCCAGGCGGCGAGGCTCTCCTCGATCGCTCGACCGGGATAGAGCCATTCGAGGTCTTCCTCGCTCGCCTTGACGAGGCTCGACAGCGAAACCTCGCGCTCGATCATCTTGACGACCGCCTCGCGGTCGGGAGTGACGAACGGGCGGATATTGGGATCGAGGCTGACGGTCGCGTGCGACGAAGCGAGCCGCAGCGCTTCGATCACCGCGCTCCCATGCCGCTCGATCGCTCCGAACGAGCCGACATGGAGGTGCCGCGCCGCTTTCGGCCATTCGGCCGGAAACGGCCACGGCCCGTCATAGGCGGTCCCGTCGAGATAGAACGAATAGCGCGAGCCCGTTTTCGCGGTGCCGCGCATGACGAAGGCGAGCACCGTCGGGCGCTTGTCGCGGGCGACGAAGCTGAGGTCAACCCCGTTCTCGGCGAGCGCGGAGGCGAGCGCTTCGCCATTGCCGTCGGTCGAGAGGCGGCAGACGAAGGCCGCCGGCGAGCCGAGGCGCGCAAGCCCGATCGCGACATTGAAGGGCGAGCCGCCGAGCACGGCGTCGTAAGCGCTCGCCTTGTCCGGATCGGGGATGAGGTCGATCAGCGCTTCCCCGGAGACCAGGATCATGTGTTTCCGCCCGCAATAGGCCCGCGCGTCAGGCCATCGTATAGGCCGTCTTTACCGTCGTATAGAACTCGGCGGCGTAGCGTCCCTGCTCGCGCGGGCCGAGGTTCGACGCCTTCCGCCCGCCGAACGGCGCGTGATAGTCGACGCCCGCCGTCGGCAGGTTGACCATCGTCATGCCCGCTTCCGCGTTGCGCTTGAAATGCGAGGCATGCTTGAGGCTGGTGGTGCAGATGCCGGCGCAGAGGCCGAAATCGGTGTCGTTGGCGATCGAGAGCGCGTGCTCGTAGTCGCGCGCCGGGATCATCGCGGAAACCGGGCCGAAGATTTCCTCGCGCGAAATGCGCATCGCATTGTCAGCGTCGAGGAAGAGGGCGGGCGCCATGTAGAAGCCGGGCGTCGCCCGATTGAGCCGCTCGCCGCCCAGCGCGAGCTTCGCGCCGTCCTTCTGGCCGATCGCGATATAGGAAAGATCCTGCTCGAGCTGGCTTGAGTCCACCGCCGGCCCGATATGGGTTCCGGCTTTCAGCGCGTCGTCGACGACGAGCGCGCGCATCCGCTCGATCATCGCGTCGGCGAAGCGCTTGTAGACCGGCTCCTCGACGATCAGCCGCGAGGAGGCGGTGCAGCGCTGGCCGGTCGAGAAATAGGCGCCGTTGACCGCGCATTCGACCGCGGTCTTGAGATCGGCGTCGGCGAGCACGACGAGCGGATTTTTTCCCCCCATTTCGAGCTGGAACCGCCGCATCGCCTTGGCGCAGGCGGCGGCGACCTTGGCGCCGGTCGCGACCGAGCCGGTGAAGGTGACCGCATCGACCTTCTTGTGATCCAGGATCGCCTGGCCGACCACCGAGCCGCGGCCCATCGTGAGATTGAAAACCCCCTTGGGCGCGCCGGCGCGCACGATGATTTCGGCGAGCGCGTGCGCGGAGCCTGGAACGAGGTCGGCGGGCTTGAACACGACGGTGTTGCCGAAGGCGAGGGCAGGGGCGATCTTCCAGGCGGGGATCGCGATCGGGAAGTTCCACGGCGCGATGATCCCGATCACCCCGAGCGGCTCGCGGGTGACCTCGATGTCGACGTTCGGCCGGACGCTCGCGAATTTCTCGCCCGGGATCCTTAAGGCTTCGCCGGCGAAGAAGTCGAAGATCTGCCCCGCGCGCGCGGCCTCGCCGATCCCCTCGGGCAGCGTCTTGCCTTCCTCGCGCGACAGCAGGCGCCCGAGCTCCTCGCGGCGGGCGAGGATTTCGGTCGCGACCCGCATGAGAATGTCGTGGCGCTCCTGCGGCGTCGTCCGCGACCAGGCGGGAAAGGCCGCGTGCGCGGCCTCGATGGCGGCGTCGGTCTGCTTGGCGTCGGCCTGCGCGTACTCGCCGACGAGATCACTGGTGTTCGACGGGTTGATGTTGCGGGTGACGGTTGAGCCGTCGACCCATTCTCCGGCGATGAAATTCTGGTGCGCGCTCATTCTCTCGTCCTTAAGGTGTTCGCCAAGCTTCCGGCGCGCCGCGGCTTAAATCAACCCCCGATGGCTGAGATTGCGCATGAGCGCGCCCGCGCCGAACGTCCAGCGCTCGCATTTCTCGCACGGGCGCATGCGATTGACGAGGCGGCCGAGCTTCTCGGCGCCGATCGTGACGATATCGCCCGTTTTGTGCGTGAAACCCATGCCCTTTTCGCCGCGATCGGCGACCGGCGCGAACATCGTGCCGAGCAGGAGCACGAACCCGTCCGGATAGGCATGGTTCGCGCCGACCGTCTGGCCCGCGAGATCGGCCGGATCGCGGCTGATCCTGGCCATCGACGAGCCGCCTTCGAGCTTAAATCCGTCCTCGCCCTCGACCAGGAGCGAGACCGTCGCATTCCGTACGTCGTCAAGCGTGAACGTCTCGTCGAAGAAGCGCAGGAACGGGCCGATGGCGCAGCTCGCGTTCTGGTCCTTCGCCTTGCCGAGCAGCAGCGCCGAGCGTCCCTCGAAATCGCGCAGGTTAACGTCGTTGGCGAGCGTCGCGCCGACGATCGCGCCGGTGGAAGCGACCGCGATCGCGATCTCGGGCTCGGGGTTGTTCCATTGAGATGCGCCGTGGAAGCCGGCGTCGTCGCCGGTCCCGACCGCCGACATCGGCTGGCTCTTGGTGAACACTTCCGCGTCCGGTCCGATGCCGACCTCAAGATATTGCGACCAGGCGCCGGCCTTGACCAGCGCATCCTTGAGCCGCATCGCCGCGGGCGAGCCGGGTTTGAGAGCGCTCAGGTCGTCGCCGAGGACGCGGACGATCTCCTCGCGCGCCTTCGCCGCCCCCTCGCGGCTGCCCCGCGCGCGTTCCTCGATCACCCGCTCGAGCAGCGATTGGGCGAAGGTGACGCCGGCCGCCTTGATCGCCTGCAGGTCGATCGGCGCAATCAGATGCGGGGCGCCGGGGGCGCGCCGGTCGCGCGGGGTATGGCCTAGAAGCTCGCCAAGCGCCCCGAGCCGAGGACCTTCCGCCTTGCGCAGCGCCTGGGCCGGGGACGGCGCCTCGCAAAGGTCGCGCATGGTTGTGAACGCCGCACTGATGTCGAAGACGCCGTCTTGCCTCACCGCGACGACCGAAGGGCCATCGACGTCGGGGCGCCACACGCGCGCCGCGAGCGCCCCCGCATACGCGTCTGCGGGCAGCGTCGTCTCCTCGCGCAAGTCGGGCATTGGCATTGGCGCTCCCTCGGCACGGCGTTCGGAGGATTGACGGGGCCGCGCTGGCTCACTAGGTCTAACATGCTAGCTATGAACAGGCGAAGCGTTTCGCCAAGAATGGCGGGGAGGGAATTGGCGAAGGGGGCCCATTCGAAGGCGGACGCCGTGTACGGCGAACTGAAGGAAGCGATTCTGTCCGGGGCGCTTGGGCCCGGCAGCCTGATCGACAAATCGGGATTGTGCGAAAGGCTCGGCGTTTCCCGCTTTCCTGTTTCCGCCGCCGTCAGCCGCCTCGCCTACGATCGTCTGGTTGACGTTGCGCCCCAGCATGGCTCGTTCGTCGCGCGGATCTCGCTCGAGGATGCCCGCGAGCGCCTGTTCATCCGCAGCGCGCTCGAAGGCGAGATCGCCGCCGAAGCCGCCCG
>DATNBG010000515.1:0-6349 GCA_035572075.1 Roseiarcus sp.
GCGGGCGGCCATGGCTTCAGCCCCGCAATGCGGCGCCGGTCTTCCTCGACACCTCGGCCACGATCCTGGACATCGCGGCGTCAATTTCGCTGTCCGTCAGCGTGCGGTCGCGCGGCTGCAACGTGACGTGGATGGCGACCGACTTCGCGCCCTCCGGCAGACCTTCGCCGCGATAAACGTCGAACACGCCCACCCTGGAGATGAGCGAGCGCTCGGCGCCCTCCGCCGCTCTGACAATATCGATGGCGTTCGTCCTCTCGCCGACCACGAAGGCAAGGTCGCGCCCGACCGGCGTGAAGTCCGAACGCACGAGATTCGGCTTGGTCTTGGTGGGCCTCGCCCTCGGCGCAGGAACGGCGTCGAGCGTGATCTCGAAGGCGATGATCGGCCCCTCGGCGTCGAGCGCCTCGCAGGCGCTCGGGTGCAGCTGCCCGAACCAGCCCACGACCGTCTTCGGCCCGAACTGAAGCGTCGCCGCGCGGCCGGGATGCAGGAACGGCGGGCCGCCTTGGACGGCCTGCACCGCGTTCTCCTTGGCGCCGAGCGCCGCGAGAAGGGTCATCGCGTCGCGCTTGGCGTCGAACACGTCGACGAGGCCGCCGCCGCTCCAGTGCCGGCCTTCCGCATCCGATTTCGCCCTGCCGCGCCTGAGCCCCGCGGCCGCGATGCGCTGGTCATTTTCGCCCGGGCCAAGAAACACCTGCCCGACCTCGAACAGCGCGACGTCGCTCGTGCCACGGCGCGCGTTCCGCTCGGCGGCGGCGACAAGGCCCGGAACGAGGCTCGGTCGCATGTCGGAAAGGTCGGCCGCCATCGGGTTGGCGAGCGCGAGCGCGGGCGAGCCGCCGCCGAACAATTCCGCGGTGGCCTTGGAGACGAACGACCAGGTCACCGCCTCGCGGAGGCCGAGCGCGGCCAGCGTGCGCTTGGCGAGCCGGGTTCGCTTCTGCATCAGCGTCAGGACCGGTTTCGGCACGCCCTCGTCGAGCCGAGGGAGCGGCGTCATCGGCGCGCGGTCGACGCCGGCGATGCGCAGGATCTGCTCGACGACATCGGCCTTGACCTGGACGTCCGGGCGCCAGGAGGGGACGAGAACCCGCCCGTCTTCGACCTCAAAGCCCAGCCGGCGGAGGATCGCCTCGCCTTCCTCGCGCGGGATGTCGACGCCGAGGAGCCGCTTGACCTCGTCATAGGAGAAGGGGATCGAGAGCCGCGGCGCCGAGGGATCGCCCGCCACGATCATGCGCGAGGGCTCGCCGCCGCAGACCCTCAGCACGAACTCGGTCGCCAAGTCGCAGCCGGGGACGCAGAAGTCGGGATCGACGCCGCGCTCGAAACGATAGCGCGCGTCGGTCATGATCCCGAGCTTGCGTCCGGTATGGGCGATGTTGGTCGGATCCCACAGCGCGCTCTCGATCAGGACGTCGCGCGTCGTCTCATCGCAGCCGGAATGCTCGCCGCCCATGATTCCGGCGATCGATTCGACGCCGTTCTCATCGGCGATGACGACCATGCGCCCGTCGAGCGTATAAGCCTTGCCGTCGAGCGCGAGCACGCTCTCGCCCGCGCGCGCGAGCCGGACGGTGAGGTCGCCGGCGACCTTGGCGAAGTCGAACACATGCAGCGGGCGCCCGCGGTCGAAGGTGAGGTAGTTGGTGATGTCGACGAGCGCGCTGATTGGCCGGAGCCCAATGGCTCTTAACCGCTTCTGCATCCATTCTGGCGATGGGCCGTTGGTCACGCCGCGGACCAGCCGCAAGGCGAAGGCCGGGCAGAGATGCCTGTCGGCGGAGGCGAAGTCGAGATTGACGCGGGTCGGGCAGTCGAACGCGCCGTCGATGGGCTTGGGCGCCGTCGTCTTCAGCTTGCCGAGCCCGGCGGCCGCGAGATCGCGCGCAATCCCCGCAACCCCGGTCGCATCGGGGCGGTTGGGCGTCAGCGCGACATCGATCACCGGATCGTCAAGCCCCGCGAAGCGGGCGTAAGCGACGCCGGCCGGCGCGTCATCGGGAAGCTCGATGATCCCCTCGTGGTCGTCGCTGAGTTCGAGCTCCGCCGCCGAGCACAGCATGCCGTTCGATTCGACGCCGCGAATGATCCCCTTGGCGAGGGTCAGCTTCTTGCCGGGAATATAGGTCCCGACCGGCGAGAACACGCCCTTCATGCCGGCGCGGGCGTTCGGCGCCCCGCAGACGACCTGCACCGGGCCTTGGCCCGCCTCGACAATGCAGACTTTGAGCCGGTCGGCGTTTGGATGCTGCTTGGCTTCAAGCACCGAAGCGACCACGAAGCCGTCATATTTGCGGCCCGGGTCCTCGACCCCCTCGACCTCGAGGCCGACGCGGGTCAGCGTGTC
This sequence comes from Roseiarcus sp., assembly GCA_035572075.1. Classification (GTDB taxonomy): domain Bacteria; phylum Pseudomonadota; class Alphaproteobacteria; order Rhizobiales; family Beijerinckiaceae; genus Roseiarcus. Next base: position 2,357 of record DATNBG010000515.1, read on the forward strand.
GATGATCTCGGCAAGCGAGGCCGAAGTGTCGAGGTGGTCCTTGAGCCAGGAGAGGGTGAATTTCATCACGGACGGTTCTTGAATAGCAGGTGAACCGCCAGACGTTTGCGCTCCTCTCGCGAGAGCGCGCCAATCGAGTGCACGACCGAATCCGCGGACCGCACGAGGTCTCGGCACTCATCCGACGTATAGAGCGCTTGCGACGGAACGTAGTCCGATCGAATCCGCTCGCTCTGGAGACGGACTACCCGGTCCCCAATCTTCCGCAACGCATCGCTGCTGTTCAGAGGCGCGATCCGGAACGCATTTTTCAACGCGCCGTGCTCCAACGACCGATAAACGCGAACGTAGTCCTCCGAGCGCTTATCAGTCCGTACGCCAAGCAGTTCGCCTGCGCAAAGCTCCGCCAGCGCATGAAATACGGCGTAGTACGCGGTGCTCACCGCGCGGCGCTTCAGAGTAAGGCTGCCAGCGCTTTTCTCGGCGAGTTCATTCGCCAAGGCCAATAGACGCTCAATCATCGTCATGAAGTCGAAGTCCGCTCAGCTTCCTCGTCGGATCGTTTTTCGTCGGAAGAGCCCGGGTAATCGTGACTCACAAATACGAATCGATAGTCTCCGGCCTTGATCAGGCGGGCGCGAATTGTATCGGCGGCGTCAAACAAGGATTCGCCAACGTCCCGCCGTCGATCGAAATGCGCGGTGACGCGGATAATCGGCTCGCCGTCGAAGTCCTCCTCAATGCTGACATCGGAATTGACGAGCCCCCGATTCGCAAAGCGCGACTGCATGACGTCGGAGACGATCTCTCGGACTTCCGTTTCGGTCGTCATCTCGGTTCCTCTTGGAGCCTGCTCCCGCCCTCGGGCCCGCCCGTTCAAACCGCGCCGGTTGACGCGTGAGGTTCCCTCGCGCCGGGCGCCTTTGCGCCGCGAAGGATGCTCGCGACGCTGATGTCTTCGTCGATCTCCGGCCAATGCACTCCAAGCGGCGACAATTCGATCACGGCGCGACGATCGGGCGAAGCGGTCAAAAGACGGGGGTACCACCACAGCGGCGCCTGGAGAACGCGACCATCGGCCAATGTCACAGTGAGATGACGATCGTCGCATTCGGCGGCGACAGGCCGCGCGTCCTCAACCTCGATCTGCAAAATAGTCATGCCAAACCTCCAGGAAGGCGCCGCGCTCCTCGCGAACCTTCCGAATCGCGTGCCCAAGGTCACGGGCGGGAAAGCCGAGGTTGATTGCGACCGAGCAGTCGCTTAGCCACACCTTTGCTTCGTGCTCTCCCTTAGCGACGTGAACGTGCGGGGGCTCGTCCCCGTCCGCAGCATAAAAGAAAAAGCGATATCCGTTCCATCGCAAAAGCGTCGGCATTGCTTCACCCGCTCAACCCTCCCGCCAAGGTCGGGACATCGAGCGGCTTGAAGCCATAGTGATTGATCCAGCGCAGGTCCGCGTCGAAGAAGTCGCGCAAATCCGGCAGGCCGTATTTGAGCATCGCCAGCCGGTCGAGGCCGATGCCCCAGGCGAAGCCCTGGTAGACCTCCGGGTCGAGGCCGCAGTTCGACAGCACATTGGGATGGACCATGCCGCAGCCGAGGATCTCGAGCCAGTCCTCGCCCTCGCCGAAGCGGATCTCTCCGCCCGACCGGCGGCACTGGACGTCGACCTCGAGCGAGGGCGAGGTGAACGGAAAAAAGCTCGGGCGGAAGCGCATGCCGACATGCTTGACCTCGAAGAAGGCCTTGCAGAATTCCTCCAGCACCCACTTGAGGTTGGCCAGCGTCGCGCTCTGGTCGACGACGAGGCCCTCGATCTGGTGGAACATCGGGGTATGCGTCTGGTCGGCGTCGCGCCGATAGGTGCGGCCGGGACAGATGATCCGGATCGGCGGTGTCTCAGCGAGCATGGCGCGCACCTGCACCGGGCTCGTGTGGGTGCGCAGGACCTTCCGCTCGCCCTTCTCGTCGGGCTTGAGGAAGAACGTATCGTGCATCTCGCGCGCCGGGTGGCCGGGCGGGAAGTTGAGCTTCCCGAAATTGTAGTCGTCGCTCTCGATGTCCGGCCCTTCGGCGATCGCGAAGCCCATCTCGGCGAAAATGGCGGTGATCTCGTCCATCACCTGGCTGATCGGATGGATGCGCCCGGTCTCGACGCCGCTCAAGGGAACCGGCAGGGTGACGTCGACCGACTCGCGTTTGAGCTGCGCCTCGAGCGCGGCGCGTTTGAGCGCCGCGCGCCGGACGCTGAGCGCTTGCGCGACCTCATCCTTCAGCGCGTTGATGGCCGCCCCGCGCGCTTTCCGTTCGTCTGGCGCGAGCTTGCCGAGGGTGGCGAGGAGGGCGGAAATCGACCCCTTCTTGCCGAGCGCGGCGACGCGCGCGGCCTCGAGCGCGTTTTCATCCGCGGCGCTCTCAATGGCGGCCAGCGTCTCCCGTTCAAGGGCGGATAGGTCCGACATGCTCATGGACTCCCGGGCGGGGCCGGTTGCGGTCTCCCTCCCTCTCGATGGGAAGAAGAAGCCCAGCCGCTCTCCGATTCCGGAGCGGGGCGAAAAAGCCGCCTCAGGCGGCCTTCGGCAGCGCGCCCTTGGCCTGCTCGGCGATCGCGGCGAAGGCCGCGGGCTCGGAAATGGCGAGATCGGACAGAACCTTGCGGTCGACTTCGATCCCAGCCAGCGCGAGGCCGGAAATAAACCGGCTGTAGGTCAGTCCATGCTCGCGCGCCGCCGCGTTGATGCGCTGAATCCACAGCGCCCGAAACTCGCGCTTGCGGTTCTTGCGGTCGCGATAGGCGTACTGCATCGACTTGTCGACCGCGGCCTTGGCGGCGCGGATGGTGTTCTTGCGCCGGCCAAAGTAGCCCTTGGCGGCTTTCAGCACCTTCTTGTGCTTGGCGTGGGCGGCGACGCCCCGTTTGACGCGCGACATGGTTCGTTTCTCCGGGAGGGTTCAGCCGTTCGGCAGGAAGAATTTCTTGACCTTGTCGCCGTCGGTCTTGAACAGGACCGACGTGCCGCGCAGATCGCGGATCTGCTTTGGCGTGCGCTTGATCATGCCGTGCTGCTTGCCGCGCTGGGCGTAAACGACCTTGCCGGTCCCGGTGAGTTTGAAGCGCTTTTTCGCGCCCGATTTGGTCTTCAGCTTGGGCATTTGGCTCTCCTTCAAGGCTTGACGCCTTCTTGAATTTGACGGGGCGCGGCAAGCGCCCCTCGCGCGAGCGAAAAAACCGCCACGGCAGCCCTGACAGCCGGGCGGTTCATCAATGGAGGGGCTCATACGCGAAAGGAGGCGCGCATGCAAGCGAGCCGCCGGCGCCCGGCCGCGGGCCGCCCGTCGCAACTGTTGGCTGTTGGCGCAGGCCGAGTTGTGTGATCGCGATCACAGACAAACTTGGTCTTTTTGTCTTAGCAATTGAACCAAGAGGTTGTGCGGAGGGCGCGCCTCATGCGTCCATTGGCGATCCTTGCGGCACCGGCGCTGGGCGGACTTATCGCCGCGTCATTGAGCACGACGACCATACTTCCCGCGGCGCGCGGGGACCCGCCGCCTTTGGGACAGGCCGTCAGCTTCCTCGAGCCCATGGTCGTCTGCAAGACGTACCCAGAGTTGAAGGAGCTGGTCGAGGCCCTTCGGATCTCCGTCCAAAGGCGTCTTTGGATGGTCCACTTCACCAACGCGGCCAAGGATGGCTGGGGACTTTACGAAGAGACCGTCACAGCGCCGGCCGTTGCGATCTGATGGTTCGCCCACGCAACGCGAAGCATTCCAACGGGAGGATCACATGCCAAGGTATCTTGTGCACTTTAAATACAGCCCGGAGGGAGCCAAGGGCTTGTTGAAGGAGAAAGCGGCGTCGCGCGAAGCCGCAATTCGGAAGGCCTACGAGGGCGTCGGTGGAAAAGTCGAGGCGCTTTATTGGGCGACTGGCGGCGAGTACACGGGCACTGTGGTTGTGGAACTGCCCGATGCCGCGACGGGGGCGGCGTT
>DATNBG010000516.1:0-5875 GCA_035572075.1 Roseiarcus sp.
GTCGCGGCATGGATCGGATCGCCGGCGGAGATCGCGAAGGCGCAGCAGATGGCGGTCGAGCGCGGCGCGGCGGGGGCGCGGGTGGCGGGAGAGGTCCAGCCGAGGCCGTGACGGAAAGCTACCGGTCGGGCGAGACGATCACGGAAATCCGGTCGCCTGGGACGCCACTGAACTGGAGCGCGAGCGGACGGGCCGGCAGGTCGAACTTGACGCTCCTGCGCGCCCCCTCGCAATCCCTGGCGCCGCTGAACGCGACCGGATGCAGGTAGGCCCCGCCGTCGAGCACGTCGACCCAGGCGCCGGAGGACATGGTCAGCCGGTAGACGCCAGGCTTCGCCGGCGCGGCGAGGACAAAATGGCCCGCAAACGCGGAAGGAGACCTTGGCGCTCGCTCAGGCGCCTTCGGCAACCCGGCGGAAGCGAACGGCTGAAGCTCGAGCGTCGTCGCGACGTCGTAGGTGACCGCCCCGCCGTTGGGAAGCGAAGGCTTGTCCGCGCGGACGAGCGCCGCGCGGTCGCCCTCGATCGACCATTTGAACCCGCCGCAGCCCGACCCCTCCTGCGCCTGAACCAGACCCGGCGCCGCGATCAGCGCGACGGCCGCGAGCCATCGGAGGAAGCTCATTTCGAGGTTACGGTCGTGGCTGGCCGATCGGGGCTGCGCAGCGTCTCGGCCTTGGCGCCGTGCAGGAACTCGACGGCCGCCTCGAGCTGCGTGTCCTTGGCCCGATCCGGCGGCACATAGGCGTCGGAGCCTTTCTCCTCCTCCTCGCCGCTGTTCTTCAAATGGCCAGTGAGCGAGGCTTCGCCCATGCTCGAGACCTTGCCCTTGAGATCGTCGGGAATGTTCTCGAGCACCCGGATGTCCGGATCGATGCCATGGGCCTGGATCGAGCGGCCCGAGGGTGTGTAGTAACGGGCGGTGGTGAGCTTCAGCGCGCCATTCTCACCGAGCGGCAGGATGGTCTGAACCGATCCCTTGCCGAATGAGCGGGTGCCGATCAGCGTCGCCCGCTTGAGGTCCTGAAGCGCGCCGGAGACGATCTCCGAGGCGGAAGCCGATCCGCCATTGATGAGGACCACCAGAGGCTTGTGCTGGGCGAGATCAACCCCGGGGCGGGCGGAGTAACGCTGCACCTGGTCCGGATTCCGGCCCCGCGTCGAAACGATCTCGCCGCTGTCGACGAAGGCGTTGGTGATCTCGACCGCCTGGTTGAGCAGGCCGCCGGGATTGTTGCGAAGGTCGAGAATATAGCCCTTCAGCTTCGCCTGGCCCGGGTCGGCGCGGAAATGATCGAAGGCCTTGCGCACCCCGTCGTAGGCTTCCTGGTTGAACTGGGTGACGCGGATATAGCCGATGTCGCCGCCCTCAAGATGCGAGCGCACCGACTGCACATGGATGATCTCGCGGACGATCGTGACCTCTTTGATGTCCCGGTTCGCTCCCCGCTCGACGGTGAGCCGCACCGTCGACTTGGGCGGGCCGCGCATCTTGTCGACCGCCTCCTTGAGCGTCATGCCCTTGACGGGCGTGTCGTCGATGCGGGTGACCAGATCGCCCGACATCATGCCGGCGCGCGCCGCAGGCGTGTCGTCGATCGGGCTCACCACCTTGACCAGGCCGCCCTCCATCATCACTTCGAGGCCGAGCCCGCCGAACTCCTCGCCCTTCATGCTGCTCTGGAAGTCCTGGAGCGCCTTGGCGTCGAAATAGTTGGAATGCGGGTCGAGCGACGCCAGCATGCCGTCGATCGCCGCCTTGATCATTTTCTGGTCGTCGGGCTTCTCGGCATAGTTGTCGCGGACCTTGTTGAACACTTCGGCGAAGAGCGCGAGCTTGTCGTTCGCGCTCGACCCGGCCGCCCGCAGCGCGTCCTGGGAGGCGCCGGCCAGGACAATCCCGGCGACGACTCCATACGCAAGGTAAGACAGACCCTTCCTCATCGACAAACGCCCGGCTCCCGCATCACTTCGGCTTGGCGGGGCCCGTCTGGCCCGGGCTGGACGGCGCCGCCGGCGTTGCGGGCGGATCGGCCTTCGGCGGGGCGGCGTCGGCCTTCACCGCCGGCGCCGGGTGCTTGACCCCGTGCAACAGGTCGACGGCGGCCTGCAATTGATCGTCGTCCTTCTGGTCGGGCGGGACATAGGCCTGCGACGCGGACGTATCCTCGACGCCGTTGGCGAGATGACCCTTGAGCGAGGCCTCGCCCTTCATGTCGTCCTTGCCCTTGAGGTCAGCGGGCACGTTCTCCAGCACCTTGATGTCGGGCTCGATCCCCTTGGCCTGGATCGACCGGCCCGAAGGCGTGTAGTAGCGCGCCGTCGTCAATCTCAGCGCGCCGTTCTCGCCGAGCGGCATGATCGTCTGCACCGAGCCCTTGCCGAACGACCGGGTGCCGATCAGCGTCGCGCGCTTGTGATCCTGGAGCGCGCCGGACACGATTTCGGACGCGGACGCCGAGCCGCCGTTGATCAGCACCACGAGAGGCTTGCCTCCCGACAGGTCGCCGCCCGGCTTGGCGTCGAACCGTTGCGTCTCGTCGGGGGTGCGGCCGCGAGTGGAGACGATCTCGCCCCGGTCGATGAACGAGTTGACCACGTCGATCGACTGGTCGAGCAAGCCGCCGGGATTGTTGCGCAGATCGAGAATGTAGCCCTTGAACTTGTCGGCTGGAATCTCGCTATGCAGCTTATCCATCGCGGCCTTGAGCCCATCCTCGGTCTGCTCGGTGAACTGGGTGATCCGGATGTAGCCGATGTCGCCGTCCTCGACCTTCGAGCGCACCGACTGGACGTGGATGAGCTCGCGGACGATGGTGAACTCCTTGACGTCCTTCTTCGGGCCCCGGGCGACCTTGAGCTTCACCGGCGAATTGATCGAGCCGCGCATTTTCTCGACCGCCTGGTCGAGCGTCAGCCCTTGCGTCGGCTGGTCGTCGATCGCGGTGATGATGTCGCCGGAGAGGATCCCCGCCTTGGCCGCCGGCGTGTCGTCGATCGGGGTCACGACCTTGATGAGGCCGTCCTCCTGCGTCACCTCGATGCCGAGCCCGCCGAACTCGCCCTTCGTCTGGACCTGCATGTCGCGGAACTGTTTGGCGTCCATGTAGCTCGAATGCGGATCGAGCGAGGACAGCATGCCGTTGATCGCGGCCGAGATCAGCTTGGATTCGTCCGGCTTCTCGACATAGTCGTTGCGGATCTTGTCGAACACGTCGCCGAACAGGTTGAGCTGCCGATACGTGTCGGCCGCCGCGGCATAGGCGGCCGGGCTCATGACCATGAGCGCCTGCGGCGCCACGGCGGCGGCCGCGGCTCCCAAAACGACTCCAACTCCCAGGTAGCCAGCTTTACGAATCATCCGCGCGCCTTCTCGATGTCTGACTTCGCCCACCACGGCCCCGGATCAATCGCAGCACCGTCCTTGCGCAATTCGATATAGAGCACTGGCCGCGATCCGCCAACTGCCGCCGCCGCCGCCATACGGGCTTTTCCGTCGCCCATGACGCCGACCGGTTCTCCCGCGAGGACGAACTCGCCGGACTGAACGTCGATTCGATCCATGCCGGCGAGCAGGACATAATATCCTCCGCCAGCGTCGATTATCAAGAGTTGCCCGTAACTCCTGTACGATCCGGCGAAAAGGACCGCGCCGTCCGCCGGCGCGGAAACGGTCGCCCCGGCCGGCGTCGCCATGAGGACCCCCCGCTCCGTCCCTCCGAGGCCGTCCGGGTCGCCGAAGGACTTCGCGATCGCGCCGGCGGCGGGCAGCGGCGTCTGTCCCTTGGCGTCCGCGAAGGCGATTTCGGGCTTGAGGCGCCCGGGACCGGCGCCGCGCGCCGCCCGCGCCCTCTCCTCGATGTCGGTCGCGACCGCGACCTTGGCGGCATGAACCGCGGCCGCCGCGGCGATACGGGCGGCCTTTTCGCTGTCCAGCCGGGCGATGAGATCCTTGAGCGAGGTCGCTCGTTTGGCGAGTTCGTCCGCTCGCTCATGCTGGGAGCCGAGCGCGCCCTGCGCCAAGGTCAAGGATTGTTGACGGGCGTCGATAAGCGCGGCGAGGCGCGTCTTGTCGCCCGCGAGCGCTTTTCCCTTCTCGGCGAGCTCGTCGCGCTCGCGGGCGATCGACTCCCGCGTCCTGGCGAGAGCGTCGAGATCGTGGCGCGCCGCTTCGACCTCCGATTTCAGGTCCGGAATGAGCGAGCCCATCACCGTCGCCGCGCGCACCGCCTCCGCCATGTCGCCGGGCTTGACCAGAATCGCGGGGGGAGGATTGGCGCCCATCCGCTGAAGGGCGGCAAGCACGTCCGCGATCACCGCCCGCCTGCGCGCAAGCGAGCTGGTGAGCTGATCGGCGGCGGCGTTGAGGCTGGCCAGCTTGTCGGCGGCCGCGGCGGCCCCGCGCTCGGCGTCCTGCACCTTGGCCGTGGTGTCGATGAGTTCGGCGGTCAGGCGCGCGCGATCGGCGCCAATGGACTCGATTTCGGCCTCGATCGCCCGGCGCTGATCCTCCGACTGGCGCAGCGTATCCTCAACGCCGCGCAGCTCCATTTCCGTCTCCGCGCGCCGCTGCTCGGACGCCGCGGGCGGATTTGGCTGGGCGGGGTCGGCGAGCGCGCCCCAGCCTACGCCGAACGAGGCGACGAGAGCCGCGGCTGCCGGCCCGATTCGCCCGATGCGGCTCAAACGTTGGGACATGGGCGGGAAGGACCACCAAATCTGGCCAATATCGCGGCGTTTCAACGACGATGATAGGGGTGGCCAGCGAGAATCGTCATCGCCCGGTAGAGCTGTTCGCCGGCCATCACCCGGATGAGCTGGTGGGGCCAGGTCATCGAGCCGAAACTGACGATCCTGTGAGCGGCGGCGCCGAGCGACGGGTCGAGGCCGTCCGGCCCGCCGATCGCGACCGCATAGGCGGGCGTCGAGGCGTCCCGCGCCCGGCCGATGTCATGGGCCCATTCGTCGCTGGTCGCCGGCGGCCCCCGCTCATCGAGCAAAACTAGCGCGGCGCCCTTGGTCACGGCGGCGAGGATCCCCCTGCCCTCTTCCGCCCGCCGTTCGTCTGCCCGGCGCGCGCGCGATTCGCGGATCTCGCTGAGATCGACGCCGGCGAGGCCCGCGCCCCGCGCGGCCTCCTTGAGCCGCTTGAAGTAGCGCTCGAACAACAAACGCTCCGGCCCCGCCTTCAGCTTGCCGACGCAAACCAGCATGAGGCGCACGGGCTCAGCCCTTGGCCTGCTCTCCGGGCCGGTCCGCGCTCCACAGCTTCTCGAGGTTATAGAACCGCCGGACATCCGGCCGGAAGATGTGGACGATGGCGTTCTGCGCATCGAGCAGCACCCAGTCGCACAGCGGCGTTCCTTCAACTTTCGGTGAAGGGTAGCCGGCGTCGCGACAGGCTCTGACCACCCGGTCGGCGATGGCGCCGACATGCACGCTCGAACGGCCGGAGGCGATGATCATCCGATCGGCGAGGGTCGTGCGGCCGAGAAGATCGATCGAGACGATGTCTTCGGCCTTGGCGTCCTCGAGTCCTGTAACGATGATCTGCGACAAGGAAGCGGCCGTCGGCGAGCTATCGGAGGCGGCCGGGCCGCGGACTTCCGCCGCGGCTGGGTGAGGCATGAGGTTCAGCGTCGCGTTCCTCTTTCGCGCGGGGTCGATTCGCGCCCGCGCATGGGTGAAAGATGCGACCTTAGGCCTCGCATTTCAAGCTTGCCGACGCCGCGTGGGCTCTCACATCGTCAACACGACCTTGCCGGCATGCTCGGCGCTCTCGATCCGCTGATGCGCCTTCGCGACCTCGGCGAGGGGAAAGACGGAATCGATGACCGGCCGGCAGCGTCCCGCTTCCAGGAGCGGCCAGACCCTG
>DATNBG010000517.1:0-2723 GCA_035572075.1 Roseiarcus sp.
GCTGAAGCGAATCGACGGCGCGCAGGATCTCGTCGAAGTTGCGCCCCGTGCTCATCGGATAGGTCAGGGTGAGCTTGACCTTCTTGTCGGGGCCGATCGGCTTCGCGTCTGGAAGGCCGTCGTCGCCGGCGAAGACCGAAATGATCGGGCGCCCGGCGCCCCGGTCGACCTCGAGCGCGGCGCCGGACAGACCCTCGATCGGTCCGCGCTCTTTCACATAGGCGTCCGCCACGGCCTGCAATCGCGCAGTCAGCGCGGCGTCGTCGGCTCTGGACGTCGCAGGACAAATAAGAGCGGCGGCCAGGAGCGCGAAAACGAGGACGGTCCTGGCCAAACTCGCCTCAACCATTCCCGCTCTCACGATGGACGCCGCCGCTGAAGGCGCCGATCTTCGGCCGCGTCCGAAGCTCAGCGCGGCTGCCTGGCGATGCGGATATAGGGTTTCGGCGACCGCCAGCCTTCCGGGAACATCTTCTTGGCCTCCTCGTCGCTGACCGAGCCGGAAATGATGATGTCTTCCCCCGGCTTCCAGTTCACCGGCGTCGAGACCTTGTGCTTGGCGGTGAGCTGGAGCGAATCGACCACGCGCAGGATCTCGTCGAAGTTGCGCCCGGTCGACATCGGATAGGTGAGGGTCAGCTTGATCTTCTTGTCGGGGCCAATGACGTAGACCGAGCGCACCGCCTGGTTGGTCGCAGGCGTCCGGCCCTCGGACGTGCCGGGCTCATCGGCGGGCAGCATGTTGTAGAGCTTGGAGACCTTGAGGTCGTGGTCGGCGATGATCGGGTAGTTGACCTTCGCCCCTTGGGTCTCCTCGATGTCGCCAAGCCAGCGCTGATGGGACTCGGTCGGGTCGACGCTGAGCCCGATCAGCTTGACCCCGCGCTTCGCAAAGTCGGGCTCGATCTTGGCCATGTAGCCGAGCTCGGTGGTGCAGACGGGCGTGAAGTCCTTCGGATGGGAAAACAGGATCGCCCACCCGTCGCCGATCCACTCATGAAACTTGATCTTGCCCTTGGTTGAATCAGCGGTGAAGTCAGGGGCGATGTCGTTGATGCGAAGGGACATTGAGAACTCCGTTGGAAATTCGGCCGGGTCGATATGAGCACACCTGGCGCAGCCCGCGCCAGCTGTCCGCCAGCCGTATCGGCCCCTTGGCGGAGGACCCTGCAGATCCTCACGTGGCGCAGGCGGCTTGGAGATTAAATAGCGACTCCGGCACGCAAGGACAAGCCGCCCACATTGTTCTGATGTTGTATCGGGTTTGCGCGGCGCGCGCTCCGGGCTATGCGGCTCGCCCGGCGGGTTGGCCTCGCAACAAGCGGCAAGTATGATCGCTCCCATGACCGAGGCCGAGATCGTCAAGCTTGCGGCCTGGCTCGCCAAGGCGGGGCTGGAGGGGCGGACCGAAATCGCGCTCGTCGAAGGTTTCTGCAGCCGCGCGGTCGCGGGCGGGCTCCCGCTCTCGCGCGCGCTCATCCTGATCGACACGCTCCATCCCATCTACGAGGGGCGGGCGTTTCGCTGGGAAAAGGAAAAGCCGGAAACGACGCTGACCGAGTATGGGCGGACAGCCGAGGGGGAGGCCGCCGAACGCTGGCGGACGAGCCCTCTTTATCGGCTGTTCACCAGCGGCGAATCGCTGTTGCGCCTGCGTCTGACCGCGGAGACCGAAGCCGAGTTTCCGTCCCTCGCCGAGCTTCGCGAGGCGAAGCTCACCGACTATGTCGCGATCATCAACCGCTTCGCCGAGGACGGCGTGATCGGCGAAATGGATTGCGTGTATTCCATGTGGATGACCGATCGGGCCGAGGGCTTCACCGACGAGGAGATCGGGGCCTTGAAGCGCCTCACCCCCTTCCTCGGGATCGCGATCAAGTCCGCGTCCCTCGCCCGCATCGCCGAGACGCTGGTTGAAACCTATCTTGGCCGCGACGCCGGCCGTCGGGTCTTGCAGGGCCGCATCGCGCGCGGCGTGGCGGACCGGATCAAGACGGTGCTGTGGTTCTCCGATTTGCGCAACTACACCCGCATCTCCGACACAGCGGCGCCGGAGGAGATCATTCCGCTGCTCAACGATTACGCCGAGGCGATCGTCTCCTCGATCCAGCAGCATTCCGGCGACGTGCTCAAGCTGATCGGCGACGGCGTGCTCGCCATTTTCCCGGCCGAGGAGCGCGCCCAGGCCTGCGCCGCTGCGCTCGACGCCGCAAGGGGCGCGCGGGAGGCGGTGGCCGCCCTGAACGCGCGCCGGATCGAGAAAGGCCTGCCGGCGACCGACATGTATCTCGGGCTCCACCTCGGCGAGGTCTTCTACGGCAACATCGGCAGCAGCGAGCGCCTCGATTTCACCGTCGTCGGGCCGGCGGTCAACGAAGTGAGCCGGATCGCCGCGATGTGCCGGTCGGTCGACCAGCCGATCCTGCTTTCGGCGGCGTTCGCGGAATCCTGCGCCGATGAGCGCCGAACGTTTGCTTCCGTCGGGCGCTTCGCGTTGCGCGGCGTCGGCAAGCCGCAGGAACTGTTCACCCTCGACCTTTTCGCATGAAGCGCGCAGTCCGGGTCCGATTGAGGGTTTTCAGGGATGCGCCCCGGCGGACTGTCTGATACCAGCGCGCGGATGAATCGCCCCCCGCCGCCCGCGATCCTCAAGGTCGAGCGCCTGGAAAAGGCGTTCGGGGCCATGAAAGCCGTGGACGGGGTCAGCTTTTGCGTCGCGCCCG
>DATNBG010000518.1:0-6177 GCA_035572075.1 Roseiarcus sp.
GTGATCGACCTCGCCAATTCGCCATCGTTCGAAGACAAGGCCGTCATGGACTTCTTCGAGGCTTCCGAGCGCCACCTTCTCCCGGCGGAGAAGGAAGCCGGCGTCGGGCATCACGTCGCGCTATCCATCGTCGCCATCGACAGGACCGACAATGGCTATTTCCGCGCCAAGGTCGCACAGGAGAAACTGATCGAGGCCTCGGGCATCCCCTACACCATTGTCCGGTCGACCCAGTTCATGGAATTTCTGCGCGGCATCGCCGATTCAAGCATGGATGGAAACAAGGTCCGGCTTCCGCCCGTTCTCTTCCAGCCGATCGCGGCGGATGACGTGGCCTCCTTCGTCGCCGAGGCGGCGCTCGCTCAGCCCAGAAACGGCGTCATCGAGATCGCCGGCCCGGAGCCGGCCCCGTTCAACGAAATCGTCGCCCGCTATCTGAAGGGGGTCGGCGACCGGCGGGACGTCGTGAGCGACCCCGAGGCCCGATATTGGGGCGGTCGGGTCGAGGAGCGTTCGCTCGTGCCGCTCGGCGAAGCGCGGCTCGGCCGGATCGGCCTCGACGAATGGCTCCGCCGTTCGCAGGCGGCGGCCGCATCCGCCGGCCAGCGAGGCGCCCAATGAAACTTATCCTCTGTTCGCTGATTGCCGCCGCCCTGCCCCTCGGCGCCGCCCTCGCGCAAAGCGCGCCGGGGCCGGTTGTGGTCCCGCTCATGCGGAAGGATCTGGCTGACATCCCCGGGAGGGAGATGCTGATGCTGACCGTCGAGTATCCGCCCGGCGCCGTGGAGCACATTCATCGGCACGATGCCTACGCTTTCGTCTACGTGCTGGATGGCACGATCGTCGAGCAGGTCAGGGGCGGCAAGGAGATGACGCTGACGGCAGGACAGACGTTCTACGAAGGGCCCAACGATGTTCATACAGTCGGACGCAACGCGAGCGCGACGAAGCCAGCAAAGTTCCTCGTGGTCATGGTGAAGAAGAAGGGCGTCGAGGCCGTGCTGCCCGCGGAGTAAATCGTGCGCTTATCGAGCGGACGCGCGCGAGCCCCGCCAATGCAGCCAAGCGGCGGTTTTGACCTCTTCGGTCGCCAGAGCATCGCGCGTTTAGACGGCGCGGTCGCCGTCATCGCGTCCCCCAGGCTTTGGAATCCGGGGGGACGCGATTCAGGGGAACGCAGAGCGCCTGACGGTCCCTGGATAGCTTCGTCGCCATAGCCGTCCGGAAGGACGGGCGTCCTTCCGGACGCCCGGTGGCTCCTCGCAATGACGATTCCGTCTGAACGCGACATGCTCTAGTGTGAGCATGCGGACGCGAGAGTTTGCGAGCGCGGGGCTAGGCTCTTTCTGCCCGCGGTCCCGTAAATCCGGTTCCGATGGAGCCTTACGAGTCGAATGGAGCGCCCCAATGATCGCCATGCCGGAACCCGATCGCGGCGTCCTTGAGCGCCGCGCCGAGATCGTCGAAGGCTTAAGGCGCCTCGTCCCGGGCGAGGGCGTGATCGACCGCGAGCGCGAGTTGCGGGCCTTCGAATGCGACGGCCTTACCGCCTATCGGCAGCCGCCGATGGTCGCCGTGCTGCCCGAGACGACGGCTCAGGTTCAAGAGGTCATGCGCTATTGCGCGGCTAACAGGATCAAGGTCGTGCCGCGGGGCGCGGGAACCTCGCTCTCGGGAGGTGCGTTGCCGCTCGCCGACGGCGTTCTTTTAGGCATGGGCAAATTCAACCGGATCCTTGAGATCGACCCCGCCAACCGCTGCGTGGTGACGCAGCCCGGCGTGACCAATCTCGGAATCACCCACGCCGTCCAGGGTCTTGGGCTTTATTACGCGCCCGACCCGTCGAGCCAGATCGCCTGCACCATCGGCGGCAATGTCGCCGAGAATTCCGGCGGCGTGCATTGCCTGAAATATGGGCTCACCACCAACAACGTGATCGGCGTCGAGATGGTGACGATCGAGGGCGAGGTTCTGCGCCTCGGCGGCAAGCACTTCGATTCCGAAGGCCTCGACCTGCTCGGCGCCGTCGTCGGCTCCGAGGGCATGCTGGGCGTCGTCACAGAGGTCACCGTCCGCATCCTGCCGAAGCCGCCCGGCGCCCGCGCGCTGCTGATCGGCTTCGCAACGGTCGAGGGCGCGGGCGACTGCGTCGCCGGCGTGATCGGCGCGGGGATCATTCCCGGCGGCATGGAGATCATGGACCGGCCGGCGGTCGCCGCGGCCGAGGCTTTCGTCCATGCCGGCTATCCGCTCGATTGCGAGGCGCTGATGATCGTCGAGCTCGACGGTTGCGAGGCCGAGGTCGACCACCTGATCGCCGCGGTCGAGGCGATCGCGGATCGCCACGGCGCGACCAGCCGCCGGGCGAGCCAATCCGAAGAGGAGCGCCTCTTGTTCTGGGCCGGACGCAAGGCGGCGTTTCCCGCGGTCGGGCGCATCTCGCCCGACTATTATTGCATGGACGGAACGATCCCGCGCCGGGAGATCGGCCGCGTCCTTCAGCAGATGAAGCAGATGGAGGCGCGGTTCGGCCTGCGCTGCGCCAATGTCTTTCACGCCGGCGACGGCAATCTTCATCCGCTCGTTCTCTATGACGCCAACAAACCGGGCGAGCTCGACAAGGCGGAGGCTTTCGGCGCCGAAATTCTGAGACTCTGCGTCGAGGTCGGCGGCGTGCTCACCGGCGAGCACGGGGTCGGCGTCGAGAAGCGCGACCTCATGGACACGATGTTCAACGAGGCCGACCTCAACCAGCAGCAGCGGCTGAAATGCGCCTTCGACGCGGACGGCCTGCTCAATCCGGGCAAGGTGTTCCCGCAGCTTTGCCGCTGCGCCGAGCTCGGGCGCATGCACGTGCATAGCGGTCGGCTTGCTTTTCCCGATCTGCCGCGCTTCTGAGGCGGCGCGATGTCTGTGCTGAAGCCACGGGACGCGAAGGAGACGGCGGAGGCGGTCGCCTGGGCCGCGGCGGAAGGCGCGTCGCTCGAGGTCGTCGCGGGGGGGACGAAACGCGCGCTCGGCCGCCCGATGAAAACGGATCACGTGCTCGACGTTTCGCAGCTCGAGGGGATCGTCGCTTACGAGCCTGCCGAGCTCGTTCTCACCGCGCGGCCGGGCGAGAAGCTCGCCTCGATCGCGGCGGAACTCGACAAGAACCGGCAGATGCTCTCGTTCGAGCCGCCGGACTGGCGCGCGCTTCTGGGGGCCCGGGGCGAGGCGACCCTCGGCGGCCTCATCGCCTGCAACCTCGCGGGCTCCAGGCGCGTGCGCGCCGGCTCGGCGCGCGATTATGTGCTCGGCTTTTCCGCCGTCAACGGCTTCGGCGACATCTGGAAGGCCGGCGGCAAGGTGGTCAAGAACGTCACCGGCTACGACATGGGGAAATTGCAGGCGGGCGCCTATGGCACATTGTCGGCGCTGACCGAGCTCACCCTCAAGGTGATGCCGAAGCCCGAGACGGCCTGCACCCTCGTGCTGCATGGCCTTGCCGACGAGGTCGCGATTCAGACGCTGGCGAAGGCGCTGAATTCCCCCTTCGAGGTTTCCGGCGCCGCGCATCTGCCGCCTTCCGCGGCGCGCCGTTCGAAGGCCGGCGCCGTGGCCGCGGGTTCCGGCGCGGCGACCGCGCTCAGGCTCGAAGGTCCGCTGCCGTCGGTCGCCTATCGGGCCGACGCGCTCGAAAAGCTGGTCGGGCGCGGCGCGCGTCTCAACGAGACCGAAACGCAGGTCTTCTGGTCGGAGGTCGGCGCGGTTCAGCCGCTGCTTGAGCAAGGGCTCCGCGTCGTCTGGCGGCTCTGTCCGACGCCAAGCATGAGCCCGTCCGTCGCGCATTCGATTCGCGGCGCGCTGCCGTCGGCCGAATTTTACTTCGACTGGGGAGGCGGATTGATTTGGCTCAGCCTCGACGCCGAACAGGCCGGCGCCGACGCCGGCGCGCGAATCGTCCGGGGAGCGCCGAAATCGGGCCATGCGACCCTGATCGCGGCGCCCGAGGCCCTTCGCGCGACAGTCCCGGTGTTCGAGCCGTTGAGCGCCGCGGTCGCCGAACTCACCGCGCGCGTGAAGAAAGGATTCGACCCTCGCGGCATCCTCAACCCCGGGCGCATGTACCAAGGTCTCTGATGCAGACGAACTTCACCGCAGCCCAGCTCGCCGATCCCGACGTCAGCGCCTCCGAGAAAATCTTGCGCGCCTGCGTGCATTGCGGCTTCTGCACCGCGACCTGCCCGACTTACGTCCTGCTCGGCGACGAGCTCGACAGCCCGAGGGGGCGCATCTATCTCATCAAGGACATGCTGGAGAACGACCGCCCAGCGACGGCGGAGGTCGTCAAGCATATCGATCGCTGCCTTTCCTGCCTCTCGTGCATGACGACCTGCCCTTCGGGCGTCCATTACATGCACCTGGTCGATCACGCGCGGCGCCATATCGAGAAGACGTACAAGCGGCCGTGGTTCGACGCGCTCTTGCGGCGCGCATTTGCGACTGTGCTGCCGAACCCGGGACTGTTCCGCGCGGCGATGCGCGCCTCTCGCCTCGGCGCGCCGTTTGGCGCGCTTCTGCCCGAGCAGCTGAGAGCGGCGCTCGCGCTCGTTCCTTCAAAGCTGCCGCCGGCTTCGCCCGTCGACCGGCCGCAGGTTTTTCCGAGCGAGGGGAAGCGAACTCGCCGCGTCGCGCTGCTCAGCGGCTGCGCTCAACAGGTTCTGGCGCCCGAGATCAATGAATCCACGATCCGGCTCTTGACTCGCCATGGCTGCGAGGTGGTGGTCGCTTCGGGCGCCGGATGCTGCGGCGCGCTCACCCATCATCTCGGACAGGACGCACATGACTATGCCCGCGCGAACCTTCTCGCCTGGACGCGGGAGATCGAGAACGGCGGGCTCGACGCGATCGTCGTCAACGCATCCGGATGCGGCACGATGGTCAAGGACTATGGCTTCATGTTCCGCAACGATCCCGAATTCGCCAAGCGAGCCGAGACCGTTTCGGCGCTCGCGCGCGACATAACCGAACTCATGAGCGAAATCGGACTGAAAAGCCCCGTCAAGCCGACCGGACAGCGCGTCGCCTACCACAGCGCCTGCTCGCTCCAGCATGGGCAGAAGATCGTCGAACAGCCGAAGCGGCTGCTCGCCCAGGCGGGGTTCGTCGTGCTCGACCCGCCCGAGGGGCATTTGTGCTGCGGCTCGGCCGGCACGTACAATCTCATGCAGCCCAAGATCGCGGGAAAACTTCGCGACCGGAAGGTCGCGAATATCGCTTCAACCTCGCCTGACCTCATCGCCGCGGGAAATATCGGCTGCCTTACCCAGATCGCGAGCGGAACAAAAGTGCCCGTCGTCCATACCGTCGAGCTTCTCGACTGGGCGACGGGGGGCCCGCGGCCCGCGGCGCGAATTGGCTAGAATCTGAACAGCGTCCAGCCCGGCGCGGCGTTGCTGAACGGATCGATGAGCCTCTCCCGCCCGCGCATGCCCATGAACGTGCCCTCGATCGGCGTCGGCTGGTTGAACGTGCCGTAGACGTAGCCGTTGCCGACCGTGCCCACCGGGACCTGCGTGCCCGCGGTCAGATAGGACGGCCGGGCGTGCACCGTGATCTGGCGGCCGGCCGGCGCTGGATGCTTCGCCCGCTTCCGCATCGCCGTCCGGCGCGGCTTCGCCTTCCGCGGCGCCGCCTGCGCAGGCTTGTCGATGGGACCCGACTCCAGGGGTCCTGTCTGGGCGCTCGCGGCCGGCGGCGGCGCCGCGAGGCCGGCCGCGAACGCGGCGACGGCCAGGAGTCGAACGAAACGAACCATGATTCCTTCCTTCCATTCGACGCCGTCAGCCCGAAACACGGGCGGCGCTCTGATCGCAGACAGGAGCGAGGCCTCATCGATGGTAGCCCCTTGAACGACCGGCGCGCTCTTTGCCCCGGGCTCGACGGAAAATCAATGCCGGCAGGGCGGGGCAGCCGCCCAAGCTCAAGCCTGCCGATTGCGGCGGCCGCGAAGCTCGGGCAGTGTGGCGGGATCGGGTGGGGGAAACGAGGGCAAGGACTCCTTAAGCGCATGTTCGCCTTGACCCAAGACCAGCTCGCCGTCCGCGACATGGCGAAATCGTTCGCCGACGAGCGCATCGCCCCCCATGCGCTGACGTGGGACGAGACCGAGCATTTCCCGGTCGATGTCCTGCG
>DATNBG010000519.1:0-2075 GCA_035572075.1 Roseiarcus sp.
AGCCTTGATCAGCGCGTCGATCAGCTTACCCAGCAGGAACGGAGCGACGGCGCGGTGCACCAGCAGCGTCTCGGCCGCGCCGCAGATTCCGGTGCGGCGCATCTTGGCGTTGACCACGATCCTGAGCGCCTTGTCAAAATCCGCCGCCCGGTCGACATAGACATGCACGACCCCTTCGAGATGGGCGAACACCGGCACCCGCGCCTCGCGCTGAACCCGCTCGACCAGGCTTTTTCCGCCGCGCGGAACGATGACGTCGAGCGCGCCGCCGAGGCCCTCCAGCATCTCGCCGACCGCCTCGCGGGCGGCGAAGGGCGCGCGCGAGATCGCCGCCTCCGGCAAGCCGGCCTCCCTCAAGCCCGCGACCAGGCAGGCGTGGATGGCGGCCGACGAGCGAAGAGAGTCGGAGCCGCCGCGCAGCACCACCGCGTTGCCGCTCTTAAGACACAGCGCGCCGGCGTCGGCGGTGACGTTCGGCCGGCTCTCATAAATGACGCCGACGACTCCGAGCGGCGTCGCCACGCGCTCGATGATGAGGCCGTTGGGGCGGGCGAAGGTCGCCAGCACCCGCCCGACCGGGTCGGGGAGGGCGGCGACCTCTTCGAGGCCGCGCGCGATCGCCTCGATGCGGGCCGGATTGAGCGCGAGCCGGTCGATCAGCGCCGGGCTCAGGGTCTTGGCCCGGCCTTCCGCGCAGTCGAGCGCATTGGCGGCGAGAATCTCGCCCGCCCGTTCACGCAGGATTCGCGCGGCGGCGGAAAGCGCGCGGTTCTTCTTCTCCGGCGACGCGTTGGCGAGTTCGCGCGCCGCCGAACGCGCCTTCGCTCCGATTTCGCGCATCGCGGCGCGGATATCGGCGTCGGGCTCAAAGACTTGCACGGCGGCCGACATGAGGCTCCCACTCGCTGCCATGCTCCTGACCTAATAGGCCGGCGGACAAAAAACCATTCCCCAATTATGGCAGTCCCGGAATGGGAAAGGGCAAACCGCTCCGACTCGCCATTCCATGCCTCTGCCGAGGGTGATTTAGGTACAATTACCCATAATAAGAGACTCCCGCTGTGATCCACGTCACATTCGGACCTATCTCTTGGGCCGAAAGGCCACGCAGAATTGGGGGTTCGTGTCCAGGCGCGCGCCGCCGATCAGGTCGATGCAATAGGGCACGGCGGCGAACACCGCGTCGAGGCAGGTGCGGATCGCCGCCGGCTTGCCGGGCAGGTTGATGATGAGGCTCGAGCCGCGCGATCCCGCGACCTGGCGCGACAGGATAGCGGTCGGGACTTCCGCGAGGCTTTTCAACCGCATCAGTTCGCCGAAGCCGGGCAGCATCCGGTCGCAGACCGCCTCCGTCGCCTCCGGCGTCACGTCGCGCGGGGCGGGTCCGGTGCCGCCGGTGGTGAGAATCAGCGGGCAGCGCGCCTCGTCCGCAAGCGCGATCAGCGCCGCTTCGATCGCTCCCCGTTCGTCAGGCACGAGGCGCCGCTCCGGCCGCCAACGCGTCGCCAGAAGCTCGTTCAGCGCCGCCTCGATCCCCGGGCCGCCCTTGTCCTCGTAGACCCCTCGCGAAGCGCGATCGGATATTGTGACGACGCCTATTGGAATGTCGGCCATGAGACGCTGAGCCCTGAGCCTTGGAGTAAGTTGTCTTTGGGTAGAATCGATCGTCATCGGCGCCCCCGCCCCCCCTTGTGGGGGCGGGAAGGGGTGGGGGTCGCGCGGACGAGGGAGGTTATCGTAAGGGTCGCCGTCGCGCGTCTCGTAGGACAGCGCGACCCTTTGGCCTCCCCCACAGAAGGAGACGCGACAGGACCATCTATGCGCAAACTCAGCGGCTTCTTAGAACGCGCTGCGAAAAAGTGGAACCCGGTTTTTCGCGAAAAAGCGCGCGAAATCAAGGAAGCTGGCGCCGCAGCGCGGCTTGGCCAGCGCATCAAGGCGCACGCGAGGGAGCGAGCGCGTCAACCGCCTCCTCAACGCTGCGGAAAACGTGGTCGCGGCCGATCAGCGCGAGCAGTCCGAGCCGCTCGAAGCTGTGCTGCGCGCGCAACGATTCGAGCCGCGCGAGAGCCAGG
>DATNBG010000520.1:0-2240 GCA_035572075.1 Roseiarcus sp.
GCGCGCGCTGGCGAATCCGGTGTTCTATCCGGTCGGCGGGGGCTGGCGGGCGCTGGCGAAAGCGCACATGGAGGCGGTCGGCGCGCCGGTCAAGGTCGTGCACGGCTACAGTCTCGCCGCCGCCGAGGCGCGCGAATTCGCTCGCATGGTCTCAAAACTTTCTCCGGCCAAACTGGCGGCGACGCCGGGCGTGACGGAGCGCCGGGCGCGCACCCTTCCGGCGGCGGCGCTCACGCTCGACCGGGTGCTGAAACATCTCGAGACTGAACGCGTCGTCTTTTCCGCTCTCGGCCTGCGCGAGGGGTTTCTCTATTCGCAACTGAGCCGCGAGGAGCAATATCGGGATCCGCTGGTCGAGGGCGCGCAGCTGATCGGCCTGCCGCTCGCGCGCGTGCCCGAATTCGCCCCCGAGCTCGTGTCATGGACCGAACATCTCGTTTCCGGCGAAACCGCGGCCGAGAAGAGGCTGCGGGTCGCGGTCTGCGCGCTCTCCGACATCGCGTGGCGGGACGCGCCCGACCTCAGGGCCGAGGAGAGTTTTCGCCGGCTCATCGAGTTTCCGTTCATCGGCGTCACCCACCCGGAGCGGGCGTTCATCGCCGCCGCCATCCACGCCCGCTATGTCGGCCGACCGGACGCGCCAGGGCTGAGCCCGGCCATCAAGCTCCTGACGGCGGCCGAACGGCGCCGCGCGCAGATCCTCGGCCGCGCGATCCTGCTCGCCTACCGGTTTTCCGGCGGCGTGCCGGCGGTGCTCAAAAGCGCGCGACTGCGCATCGAGCCCAATGGCGTGCGCCTTGAAGTCGCGGCGGCCGCGCGCGCCCCCGACAGCGAAGTGGTGAGCGAGCGGCTCAAGCTCCTGGCCAGCGCCATCGGGGTCAAGCGAAGCGAGGTCGTCGATATCGCCGCGCCGCCGCGGCCGGCCGGCTAGAGGCTTCGAGGCCAATTCGTTAAGTCATTGGCAGAGCACGATCTTTGCGTCGCGTCGAGGCGAGTCCGACCCCTCATTGCGTCTTTCCCCGCGCCGCCACGGCATAGAAATTCTCCACCCGGCCCTGCCGGGCGGCGTAGATGCGGTCGTGCAGATTGGTGACCACGCAGACGTGGTTGGGAATGACGCTGACCAGTTCGCCCACCTTCGGCCGCCCCGCGCCCTCGGCCACGCTCACATGACCATGCTCCTCGCTCAAGCCGGCGATCTCCCAATCCGGGTGCTCGACGATATGGCCATATCCCTGAAGGCCGAGCAGGTCGGACGACAGGCTCTTGGACCCCGCGTCGATGACGCACCGGTCGAGCGCCGCGTGCGACACGACCCTCGCCTGAACCTTCAGCGCGCAATCGGCCCAGGTTCCGAAACCGAAAATCTCGACGAGAGAGCGGTCGCTGTAGACGTAAGTTCCCGGACGGTGCTCTGTCGCGGCGGTCACTTCATGGGCGCTGTAGAGATCGGGCGTTCCGCCGCTGCTGACGACCTCGACCGAGAGTCCGGCGCGCTTGCAGAGGTCCATGGCCTCGGTGAGCCACGCATTGGTCTTGGCCATGGATCGTTTCGCCGGGTAGGTCATCAGGCCCCGGAACGCGAGGCCCTTCGCGCGATCGATCGCCTGCGCGAGCGCGGCGGCCTCTGCCGGCGTGGTCACGCCGCAACGGTGCGCCCCGGTGTCGCATTCGACCAGCACGGGCAGGGTGAGGCCGGCGCGGGACATCGCGGCGGACAACCCCTCGACCGTTTCCGCCGAATCCGCCACGACTTTCATGTCGGCGCGATGGGCGAGCGCGACGAGGCGGTCGAGTTTCTGCTGACCGATGATGTTGTAGGTCAGGAGGATGTCGGTCACGCCCGCATCGGCCATGACCTCGGCCTCGCCGAGCTTCTGGCAATTGACGCCCTTTGCGCCGAGCCGGATCTGCAGATGGGCGAATTCCGGAATCTTATGGGTCTTGATGTGCGGCCGAAGGTTCAGGCGATGGCGGTCGAGATAGGCCTGGGCGCGCCTCAGATTGTTTTCCATGACGTCGAGATCGACCACCGCGCACGGGGTGTCGAGATCCTGGACAAGCATTCGCTCTTCCTTTCCCGCTTTCTGTCAGCGCGACTGATCCCGGCCCGACAGCGGCAACATGCCGAGAATGAGACAGCCGAGGATGACGCTCCGCCAGCCCTCCGAAGCGTTGACGACGGTGATCAGCGCGGTCATCGTCACCAGCAGGATCGCGCCGGCGATGGTGCCGAGGTA
>DATNBG010000521.1:0-5752 GCA_035572075.1 Roseiarcus sp.
CCCGAGCCGTCCATCGGGCGGGATTGCCGGTTGGCCATATTGGTCATCTCTCTCAGGTTCCGAGGCGCGAAGCAGACATGGCCGCTTCGTTCGAGCCCGACTATTGGACGGTCTTCAATCTTGAGAAAGCGAACGAGGCGGGCGCCGCCGCGCGGAAGCGGAACCGGCGCCAGCCGTTGCTTGCGCGCATTCGCGCTCAGGGCGACCAGTTCTATCGCGGGCACGAAGGCGGCTTCCCGGCGTCCGAAATGGCCGCCGTCGCCGACGCTCTCGACCGGATCGACGGCGCCCGCTTCGCCGGGATCACGACGTTTCCGGCGCTCTTGTTCGACCCCGTCAGCCGCAAGGTGAGGCCGACGCCAAACTTACAGACGCTGCGCAAGACCGCGGAGGCGCTCGCGCGGTCGGGCAGGCGGAACATCGAGATCAACGCGCCCGGAACGACCTCTTCGTCGACGCTCGCCTCGCTCGCCGAAGCCGGGGCGACCCAAATCGAGCCCGGACACGGTCTGACCGGCACAACGCCATTGCACGCGGTCGAGGATCTGCCCGAGCGGCCCGCGGTCGTCTACCTGACCGAAGTCTCGCATCTCGTCGGCGACGAGGCCTTCTGCTTCGGGGGCGGCCTCTACATCGATCCGGTCTTCCCCGATTACCAGGTGAAGGCGATCGTCGCCCGCGAGCCGACCTCCTCGGCGGCGGCGTTGCGGAACGTCGAAATGCCCGCTCCGGCGGCGATCGACTATTACGGCGTGATCGACGCGCGCGGCGCCTCGAAGCCCTGCCCCGGCGACAGCGTGGTGTTCGGCTTTCGGCCGCAGGCCTTCGTGACCCGGGCCTATGTTGTCGGCGTCGCCGGGCTTTCGCGCAACGAGCCAATCGTCGAAGATATCTACGACGCTTTCGGGCGCCGGACAGAGTGGCCATGAGTCTGGACGCAGCGGAACATTCGCCTCGGCCGATTCTGTCGCTTGAGCGCATTCACAAGACGTTCGGCGGCGTGGTCGCGATCGAGGACCTCACCCTCGACGTCTATCCGGGCGAAGTGGTCGCGCTGGTCGGCGACAATGGGGCCGGCAAATCCACGCTGGTCAAGATCATCGCCGGCGTCCACCGGGCCACGAGCGGACGGATGCTGATCGACGGCGCGGAGGTCAACTTCCACGATCCGAGCGAGGCGCGCGATCTTGGCGTCCAGGTCGTCTATCAGGACCTCGCGCTCGCCGACCGCCAGCCCGTCTACATGAACATGTTCCTCGGCCGGGAGCTGACGACCGGGCCGCTGCGCCGGCTCGACCGCCATCGAATGATCGCCGAAACCGAGACGCTGCTCAAAGAGCTTGACGTGCGGGTGCCCTCGGCGAGAGCCGAAATCCGCGACTTGTCCGGAGGACAGCGGCAGGGCGTCGCGATCGCCCGCGCGACCCATTGGGCGGCGAAGCTCATTTTGATGGACGAGCCGACCGCGGCGCTGGGCGTGGCGGAGACCGCGAAAGTCGAGGATATCATCCGCGGCCTCAGGGCCCGAAACCTTCCCATCCTGTTGATCAGCCACAATCTCGATCAGGTCTTCCGGCTGTCCGATCGCATTTGCGTGCTCAGACGCGGAAGGCAGATTGGCGTTCGCTTAACGGCAAGCGCGCACAAGAACGAGATCGTCTCCATGATCACCGGACTGGACGTCTAAAAGGGGACCCAATCCAATCACACCCCCTGAGGGTAGGCCTCCTCCCCATGAAGCTCTTCGTCGAGGCCCTTCTCCTGCGACGCCGGGTCGGTGCGCGTCACGGTGACCTGGCTGATCAGCCACAGCATGCCGTAGGTAAAAACGAACGCCCAGACCGCGCACAAGACCGCCGCGAAGCATTGCTTGAGGAAGAAAGCCGCCCCGCCCAGCAGCAGCCCATCCGCGCCGGCCGGGTTCCAGGCCGTCGAGCCGAGGATTCCCAACAGGATGATGCCGAGAAAGCCGCCGACTCCATGCACGCCCCATACGTCGAGCGCATCGTCCCAGCCCATCCGGTTCTTGAGCAGGACCGCGTAGTAGCAGGCCACGCTCGCCAGGATGCCGATGATCGCGGCCGAGCCGACGGAAACGTAGCCCGCCGCCGGCGTAACCGTCGCAAGGCCCGCGACCGTTCCAGTCAGGAGGCCGACGAACTTTGGCCGCTTGGCGTAGCTCCATTCGATCGCCAGCCAGGTGACGCCCGCGAACGACGCGGCGACATCGGTATTGAGAAACGCCGAAGCGGTCACGGCGTCGACGCGCAATTCCGATCCGGCGTTGAACCCGTACCAGCCGAACCACAAAAGCCCGGTCCCGAGCGCGATCAGGGGCACGTTGTGAGGTTTGCTGTCCATCACTCGACGGCGTCCGACAAAGAACACCGACGCCAAGGCGGCAAAGCCGGCCGTGCAGTGGACCACGAGGCCGCCGGCGAAGTCCAAAACGCCCCATTTGGCCAGCAGTCCGTCAGAGCTCCAGATCATATGAACGAACGGGAAGTAGACGAAGATCAGCCAGGCGGTCAGGAAGAGGAAGTAAGCCTTGAACGTGACCCGATCCGCGAACGCTCCGGTTATCAAGGCAGGCGTGATGATGGCGAACATCATCTGATAGGCGATATGGACGACGAGCGGGATGCCGGCGGTATTGCCGGTGAACATCGTTTGCAGGCTGACGCCGCGCAGGAAGGCGTAGTGGGTGGGGTCCCCAATGATTCCGCCCAGGGTCGGGCCGAAGCACATCGAATATCCGAAGGCGAACCAGAGAACCGTCGTCCAGCTCAGCGACATGAAGCTCTGGATCATCACGGTGAGGACATTCTTCCGGCCGACAAGGCCGCCGTAGAAGAACGCCAGGCCAGGAGTCATCAGCATGACGAGGCTGGCGCAGATGAGCATGAAAGCGGTGTTGCCGATGTTGATCTGGGGCGCGTCCATGGATGTCTCCTCCTGAGCGCGGCCGGCGGGCTTTTGGCCGCCGGCTCTCCTTTTTTAGCCCGGGACCACTCGCGTGCCGGTTTCGCCGGCGAGCGCGCGCCCGATATTCGCGGGGCTGGTGATCAGGCCCTCCTCGCCCCCGCCGTCGATATATTCGCACAGCGCTTGAATCTTCGGCCCCATCGAGCCCTTGTCGAACTGGTCTTCGGCATAGTAGCGGCGCGCCTCGCTGACGCTCATTCGATCGAGCCAGCGCTGGCGCGGCGTGTTGAAATCGATCGCCACGCGGTCGACCCCGGTCGAGAGAAGGAAGAGATCGGCGCCGATCGACCGCGCGAGCAGGCTCGAGGCGAGATCCTTGTCGATCACGGCCTCGACGCCCTCGAGCTCGCCGGCGTCGTTTTCAATCACCGGAACGCCGCCGCCGCCACAGCCGATGACGACGAACCCGGCGCGCACCAAGTGTTCGATCGCCTTATAGTCGATGATCTTGCGCGGGATCGGCGACGGCACGACCCTGCGCCAGCCGCGGCCGGCGTCGTCCTTGACCACCCACCCCTGCCGGGCGGCCAGTTCCTTGGCTCTCGCTTCCTCCATATGCGACCCGATCGGCTTCGTCGGATCCTTGAACGCCGGATCGTCGCGATCGACCAGGGTTTCCGTCACCACCGCGACCGGCTCGCGCTCAATGCCGCGCCGGTGAAATTCGTTTCGGAACGCCTTGACGAACATATAGCCGATCGCGCCCTGCAGGTCGGCGCCGGCGTAGTCCATCGGCACTGGGCTCACTTCGCGAATGGAGAGTTCCGACCGGCGAAGGACAAACCCCATTTGAGGACCATTGCCGTGCGTGACCACGACGTTCCAGCCGGCTTCAATCATGTCGGCGATATGGTGCGCGGTGAGCGCCGCGGCTTCGTATTGACTCGGAATGGACAAGTGATCCTTGTCCTGGATCAGCGAGTTGCCTCCAATCGCCACAACCGCGAGCCTCTTGGACGGCGCCATCCAATCCTCCCAAACTCGTCTGGCGGCTACGCCTCCGGCACGGTTTCCGCCAAGGCTGTGACCGCCTGCACGAAGCAGCCGAGCGGCGCGCGGGTTATGCCCGCTCCGATCTGGCCCACCCCCGCGTCGCGATGCGCAA
The DNA here is from genome assembly GCA_035572075.1 of Roseiarcus sp. GTDB lineage: Bacteria > Pseudomonadota > Alphaproteobacteria > Rhizobiales > Beijerinckiaceae > Roseiarcus. The sequence continues at coordinate 4,091 of DATNBG010000521.1, forward strand.
TTCCGGTGTTGATGATCGGCAAAAGGCCGGTGTCGACAACCTTGCGGGCGTCTATGCCGGCCGGCGTGCCGCCGAAATTCATGGCGGGGAGGGTGAAGGCGCTGTTCTGGCCGAGCGTGATGTGACCCATGGCCGCGGTGTTTGCGATTGCGTCGGCGGGCGTGCCGCCAACGAAACTGACGATGGCCGGCGCCGCCGCCATCGCGAAACCGCCGAGACCCGCGGTCTCGGTGATCGCGCTGTCGCCGAGGTCCGGCGCCGCGTCCGCGATCGAATAGCCCGGAAAGTAGAGGCCATCGACGACCGGCGAAGGAGTCGTGAACCAGCGGCCGTTCGTTCCCGCCAGCTGGACGCCGAAATCGACACCGTTTCGCGCCATCGCCGTGACCATGCTGCTGCCCGCCACGCCCCGCGCGGCGTCGAGCATCGCCTTGCACGCAGCCATGGAGATGTTCAGGAAGAAATGATCGTTGCCGGCGATGAAGCTGACCGCCTCGGTCGCAGACTCGCGAGTCGCCTTTGACTTCAGCATCGCCGGCGCAAGCATCTTCAGCAATAGCGAAGTTGCGGCCGCGTTGCGGTTGTGGACCTCATCGCCCATGTGCAGGGCCTGCGCCATCAGCGGTTTCAGCTCGATCCCGCCGATCTCCGCGAGCGTCAGCGCCAGCGTCTCGCGCAGGGAAGCCGCCATCCATCTCAGCCGATCGACGACCGCGGCGCTGTTTGCGCCGAACCGCAGCACCTTGCCGAGCCCTTCATTGAGATTGCTGAAGGCCAGCCTGCCGCTCGCCGCCTCGCGCACGATCCACACCGGCATCGAGGGGCTGATCACGCCCGCCATGGGGCCGACCGCGCCGTGATGATGGCAGGGCTCGAACGTGATCGAACCGCTCTCGGCCAGCGCGCGCGCCTTCTCGATGTCCTGCGCCCAGCCTTCAAACAGGATCGCCCCGATGATCGCGCCTTGCATGGGGCCGCACATGCGCTCCCATCCGATCGGCGGACCCGAATGGAGAATGAGACGGCCGCCCATCTTTGGGATCGAGTCGCGCGCGAGCCCGATCCCGGTCAGGACCGGTTGCGCCGCAAGGTAGGATTGGAAGGCCTTGCGGTTCGCCGCCTCGATCGCGGGATGGTTGACCAGACGAGCCAACGCGGCGCCGGCCGCGCGATCGCCCTTCGCCGGCGGCGCCCATTCGATCTGCTCGACGGCGCCGCCGGATTGCGCGATCGCCGTCGCGAACGAGGCGAGCCCGACATTGAGCACCCGGGGCCCCTCACGAAAAAGATTCACCGGCTGCGGCTCCCCGACCGTGCGGAATGAAGTCCTTGGCCCAACGCGCCCTTGGCGATCCGCGCGGCGAGCCGAACGGCTTGGGCGTTGCTCTGCGCCAGCGTCATTCCGGCTTCGCGCAGTTTCGTTTCTTGCGTGGCAAGGGATTGCGGATCGGCCGGGGTTCCGCAGACGAAGCCGACAACCGTCAGCCGCCGTCCCGACGCCAAAGCCTCGGAGATCGCCTGCCGCACGACCGGAGCAATCTCGGACGCCGGATCGGCGTGTGCGCCGTAGCCGAGGACGACATCAAGCAGAATCGCCGCGGTCTCAGGGTCGCGCGCCTCCTTGGCGATGCGCTCGTTGCGAAGCCGATGATCGATCATCGG
>DATNBG010000522.1:0-3617 GCA_035572075.1 Roseiarcus sp.
TCGATGAACGGCCGCACATGTTCGAAGATGAGATAGCCGCCGAACGCATAGCCGTTGAGCACGGGCTTCAACCTGAGCGCCGCCGGGACCGCGCTTATGGCCGAGATCGGCGCGGCGGCGCTGTCGGTCCGCTCGACCGGCGCGATCAGCCGGATGGCCCCGATCGCGAGCGCAGCCGCGAGCGTCGCGGTCAGTGCGATGCGCGCGACCCGCCGCTCCTCGCCTCGCGGCGCGGCGCCGAACGCCGCCGCGATCGGCTGAGCCAGCAGCATCGGCGCAACGATCCCGAGCAGCACCTGATGGCGCGCATGTTCGAGCGCCATCGCCACCAGCGCGACGAGGAGCGCCGCGCGGATCGGCGCCATGCGCAACGGCCGGGTCAGAGCAAGGCCGAGCAGGGTCAGCAGCGCCAGCTCCATCGCGCCGATATGGCCGAAGTCCTGCGGCCGCCATTCGCTGACCCGCGACAGGTTCTCGACCGCCATCAGGCGGAAGGGAAGAAGAAGCGCATCGATCCCGTAAGGGTTGATCAGCGCGGCGGCGAGCGCCGCGAGAGCGAACGTCGCCCACCCGCGCGCCGCCGTGAAGCGCGCGCCCGCCGGCGCCTCCGTCATCGCTTCGAGCGCGAACGGCGCGATCAGCGCAAGGCCGAAGATGAAGCCGCCATGCAGATTCGCCCATACGGTCATGAGAGGGGCGAGCGCGAGCGGCGGCGCTTGCCCGCGACTGCGCGCGGCGATCAGGGAGGCGCTCCAGGCTGCGGCGATCGGGAGCGCCAGCACATGCGGCCGCGCGAGCAGGTTCTCGGTGACCAGCGAGAGGCCGATCGCGACGAGGGCGACAAGCGGCGCGCCGCGAAGCTCGCGCGCGGCGCTCAAGCCCACGATCAGCGCGGCGGCCGCGGCCGCCCAGCCGGTCAGGAGCGCGACGCCGCTCCATCCCCCGACGCGGAAGGCGAGCGCAAGCAAGACTTCCGACAGCCACTCATGGGCGATCCACGGAGCGCCCGCCATCGAAAGGCTGAACGGGTCGGCGCGGGGCGCGGCGCCATGGGCGACGATCCATTCGCCCGTCGCCACATGCGAGAAGGTGTCGCCGTCGCCGAGCACGCGCGGCGAGAAGGCGGCGAGGGTCAAGAGAAAGATCGCGATCGCCGCCAAGCCCAACCCCGAAAGGCGGGCTTGGGTTCCGTCATCGGCCGCGGAGCGGACAAACGGCAAGGCGATGGACATCGCCTTCAGCCTGCCAAGCCTCAGATAACGCCGCGTTAAATCGAGGGCCGCTTTTGAATGCGCGCGTCACGCGGGAATGGCGACGCGCGGTCGCCAGCTGGCCCAGACGCCCGGGCGAAAAGCCCGCGGGCGCCCTATCGGCCGCAGAGCACGCCTGTGGCGAAGCCGCCGGTTTGATCCGCGGACGCGTAGCTGCTGCCGGAGCAAAGCGAGGAATCGCCGGCGCAAACCGAGGCGAAATTGACCGGCGTCGCGCTGAGGCTCGCCCGGTTCGCGCCGCCTGCTTTCTTGACCTGCGCGGTCTGACCGACGTTCGTCAGGTCGACGCAGTCGCAGCGCGGGCCGCCGGGTCCGCCCGCGGCGCGCGTGCAGTTCCGGATCTGCTGGCCGAAGGTGACCCCCCGCCGGCGCGGGCAGACGAGCGCCTGGCCTTCGACGAGCGTCACGCGCGATTGCGCGCTCTGCACGCGGATGTCGAGCACGGTGCCGCGCACGCCAATCGCGGCGTTCGGCGTGGAGATGATGTAGGCGTTCTTGTCCAGCTTCCCTGTGGTGAAGCGAAAGATCCCCCTGGCCAGGTTGACCGTCATTTTTTGCCCGTTCGACTCGCCGACGTAGACGAACTGGTCGAGCGTCACCCGCGAAATGGGGCCGACCCCGAGATTGGTCGAATCGAGGAAGACGAGCTTGGCCGTCGAATCCGCGCCGGTGCGCACGACTTCATTGCGATAGACCGAGTCTCCGGCCGTAAGCGGCGCCATGGCGCCGGCGAGGTCGCGCGTGACGTCATTATGGGCGACCGCGGTCGAGCCGATGTGCTCCTGCGCCGAAGCTCCCGCAAGCCCGGCCGCGAGCGCGCAAAGCGCCACGAAGATCAATCGCCAATCGCGCAATGGCGCCAGCCCTGTCGCCCGGCGCGAGCCTGTCGCTCGCGCCGGTTCGCCCCATCATTGAGGCAAACCCGGTCAAGTCAAGCCAAATGTCCTCGCCGCGTCAACCGAAGCGCGGTTCCGGCCGCCCACGGACGCCCGGCCGAACCATGAAAAGAGAGCCTTCCTCAGGATGCCGCCTCAGGTGATCGGCCGACATCGTGAACCGCGCCGATGTGACATACAGCTCGTCGAACCGGGCCCCGCCGAAGGCGCAGCTCGTCGGCCATGAACAGGGCAGATCGACGAAGCCCTCGAGTGATCCCTCACGGCCGTAGCGGATGACCCCCGCGCCGCCTGCGACCCGGCAGTTCCAAAGAGCGCCCTCGTCATCGAGACAGGATCCGTCCGGCGCCCCGCGCGGATCGGGTCCGGCGAAGAGACGTTTGCCGGCAAGGGTTCCGTTCACGAGGTCGTAGGCGTAGATCTCGTTGCGTAAGGTGTCCGCTGTCAGGAACCGGCCGTCCTCAGTCCAGGCCATGGTGTTGGCGACGCCAAACTCGCGCGGGGTCAGTTGCGTGACCTTGCCTTGCGCCGTCACGCGGTAGATCGCGCCGCTGTTGCGGTCCATGTCGCGCGGCGATCCGTCGGCGTTGAGGTTGTTCTGCATCGTGCCGACCCAGAACGCGCCGTCGGGTCCGACCCTGCCCTCGTTCAGCCGATTGCCGGGAAGGTCGGGTTCGACGATCGCCAAGGTCTCGAACTTGCCGCCAAAGGCCCATCGCGCGACCCGGTCGGTGAAGCCGACGACAGCGTCGCCATCGCGATCCAACCCGATCGAGGTGGGGAAGTCCGGCGCGTCCCACACCTCGTGGCCCCTGCCCGCGAGCCAAAGCCGGTGGATGCGCCTGCCCCCGATGTCGACCCAGATCAGGGTCTCGCGCCGCTCGTCGTAGACCAGGCTTTCGCCGACGATGTCGCGCGCGTCGAAGACGAGTTCGGGCTTGTGCACGACCATAAGCCTCCCGAACGTCCTATCTGATGATTTATGAAAACGTTCTGGCGGAGACGGAGGGATTCGAACCCTCGATAGAGCTTTACAACCCTATAACGGTTTAGCAAACCGCCGCCTTCAGCCTCTCGGCCACGTCTCCGCGTGCGATGCGCGGCGCGAGATATGCCCGACGCCTCCGCCCATTGCAAGCGCCGGGCGACTGCGCCGAAGCGGGCGCGATGTCGCAAAGCCGGCGCCGTGCGCCATCGCGTGATGCCGAGCAAGAGGTCAGCCTTCTTGCCCTCCAGGACTTGCGCTTCGCGCGCTCCATTGGCGCGCCGACCCCCTCTCAACTCAACACCGCGCGCTCCAAGGAGTCAGACGCGAAGCACGAACAGGCTGATCAGGCGAGGCCGAACCGCCGGCAACCGCGCCTGATCAGCCGATACGCCGGAACGCGTGAAGCCGATCAGGCGGCCGGCGACGGTTCCGACGATCCCGAGCCCGGCATTGCGGTCATCT
>DATNBG010000523.1:0-4953 GCA_035572075.1 Roseiarcus sp.
GTCCGCTATCTCGCCAATCTTCTCACCGCGGGCGCGGAGGCGCCGATCGTCACCGCGCTCGAGCGGATGCTCGCGATGCGGATCTACTTCCGCCAGCGCCAGCTTGGCGACGGCGACGGCCGAAACGTCCTCGCCCAGGCCGGCCTCACGGTGGCTCAGGTTGAGGAGATGCACCGCTACCTCTCGATCGCCAATTACGAGGACCGCTTCGTCATCCCGACCAGCCATCGCGAGCAGGCGGAAGACGCCTATGGCCTCAAAGGTTCGTGCGGCTTCACCTTCGGCAACGGTTGCGACTTCGGGCCGCCGCACTCGACGCTGTTCGGCGGCAAGATGGGACGCCGCAAGCTGACGCCCATCCGCCATCTCGACACCTAGGGAGGCGGCCTTGCTTCTGTTCCGAGCCCTGAGCGCGCTCTTGTCCTATCCCTCGCGGGATATGCGGCAGGCTTTGCCCGAGATTACCGAGGTCGTCCGCTCGACCCCGCTTCTGGCGCCGCGCGAGCGGGGCGGCCTGCTCGACCTCATCGATGAACTCGGCCGCGGCGATCTGCTCAACGCCGAGGAGCGCTATGTCGACCTGTTCGATCGCGGGCGCGCGTTGTCATTGCACCTCTTCGAGCATCTGCACGGCGACAGCCGCGACCGTGGCGAGGCCATGGTCGACCTCAAGCGGATCTACGAGCGGGCAGGGTTCGAGCTCTCCGTGCGCGAGCTGCCGGACTACCTGCCGGTCCTGCTCGAATATCTGAGCTGCCGCGACCTTGCCGAGGCGCGAGACATGCTCGCCGACTGCGCGCATATCCTCACCACGATCGGCCGCTCGCTGATCGCCCGCAGCAGCCGCTACGCGGCCGTTCTGCAAGCGCTGCTGGTCATCGCCGGCGAGAGCCCGATCGACGCCGCCAGGACGCCGCGGGTCAAAGAGAGCGCCGAGTCGCTCGATCGCGACTGGGCGGAAGAGCCTGCCTTCGCCGGGGCGCCGGCGACGGGCCCCGCGAGACCGCCCTCCGCCTAGAGAGGAGCAAGAACGATGCAATCCTCGTCCTATGTGAACACGCTTCTCTTCGGCGTCTACCCTTATGTCTGCCTCGCCGTCCTCTTGATCGGCAGCCTGATCCGCTTCGACCGCGAGCCCTACACCTGGAAGAGCGATTCGTCGCAGATGCTGCGCTCAGGCCAGCTCCGGCTCGGCTCGAATCTCTTCCACTATGGCGTGATCGTCGTGATCCTCGGCCATTTCGCCGGTTTCCTCGCCCCGGACTGGGCGGTAGACTGGGCTCTGACTCCGGTTGCGCATCAGCTCCTGGCGATGGTGGTCGGCGGCATTGCCGGGCTCATCGCCATCATTGGCCTCACCATGCTGATCGCGCGGCGCCTCGGCGATCCCCGCATCCGCCTCAACAGCCGCAAATGGGACATCTCGGTCGTCTGCATGCTGTGGCTCCAGCTCGCGCTCGGCCTCCTGACGGTCCCCTTCTCCGCCTTCGATATGGGCAGCGGCTTGTTCGAGACGCTGGTGACCTATGTGAAGGGCGTGGTGACGTTCGACGGCGGCGCGGCGGGGCTGATGGCCGGGGTCCCGCTCGTCTACAAGCTGCACATTCTGCTCGGCTTCACGATCTTTCTCATTTCGCCGTTCACCCGAATGATTCACATTTGGAGCGGCGCGGGAGCGCTCGCCTATCTCTTCCGGCCCTATCAGATCGTGCGCACGCCGCAGACGCGAGCGAAGGAGCCGATCCGGTCATGAGCGTTTCGGTGAATGGCGTCGAGGTCGCGGCGCGGCCGGAGGCGACCGACGAACTGACCGCCGCGCGGGAGTTGCTGAGGCAGCGGGCGGTCGCTATCGGCGTTCTCGATGCGGCGGCGACCGACGAAGGGGCTACCGATCGAGCGATCGAGGAATTGCTTGCGCGCGAGGTCCTGACGCCTGCTCCCACCGATGAGGAATGCCGACGCTACTACGACGCCCATCCAAGGGAATTCGAAAGCGGCGACCTGGTGCACGCCCGTCACATTCTGTTCCAGGTGACGCCTTCGGCGCCCGTCCCGGAGATTCGGGCGCGCGCGGAAGAGACCTTGAACGCGCTCTTGCGGGAGCCGGAGCGCTTCGCGGCGGTGGCGGCCGAGATGTCGAACTGCCCCTCTGGTCAGCATGGCGGCAATCTGGGGCAGATCGGCCGCGGCGACACGGCGCCGGAGTTCGAGAAGGCGATCTTTCGATTGGGGCCAACCGGCCTGATGCGAGGGCTGGTCAAGACCCGGTACGGCTTCCACATCGTGGCGATCGATCAACGCATTCCGGGGAAGCGGCTGCCGTTCGATATGGCGCGGGACGAGATCGCGAACCGCCTCCGAGCCGCCGTCGAAGAAAAGGCGCTCAGGCAATATATCAGTCTTTTGGCGGGCAAGGCCGACATTCAGGGCGCTGACCTCAACGGAACGCAGATCCCTCTCGTTCAATAGGGCTCGCGCCGCTCGGCCGGGCAAGCTATCGCGGAAAATTGCTCAGGAACGGTGGAGCGCCATGCTGGGAGAGTTGATCGCGCAACTCGACCGCCCGGACGTCGCGGACGGGATCGTAACGACGTTGTCCTCCGATGTTGCGCGGCGGATCGGGGATCGCGCGGCCGCCGCCTCCATGACGGTTGCGGATTTCGCCGCCGGCGCGGTCCGCGAATTTCTCGAAAGCGCGGATGACGACCTCTGGTTCCAATTGCTCACAATCGTTCGAAAGTCGGAGGATCCAGGTCTCGCCGCGGTCCAGACCATTTTGAGATGGGTCGTCACAGAGCGATAGCCGGAGCGCTGTAAGCCGATCCTACAACCCGCGTTTTCTCATAGAGGGCGGTGATCGCGCACGACGTTTACGGTCGGCGCGAGGGGAGGAGCTTGTCTCGACTTTCCCGTGCGACGTGATGGCGAAGCGCGGGTTGACCCCAACGACTCAAGCCGTTCTCGCACAACAACCTTTGCTCGACTCAGGGCTCGATGAGCTACATTTCGTGAGAAATGTGGGCTAAGGCAAGGGAAGCCTGCAGCGGAACGAAATTGATGTCCGGATAGCCGAACGCCTTTGGACCGACGACCTTCAGCGCTTCCGGCGTCTTCATGAGATCGTGGGCGGGAAGGGCGATGGTGGCGAGCTGTTGGCCGTAGCGCAGGACCTCGGTGGTGATCGGCTCGCCGGTGTCGAGTTCGAGATTCATGATGAGATCGGGAACCGTGACCCTCGCACGGCCGTCGACGAAGATGACGAGGTTCTCGTTCTGGATGGCGATCAGCGCCTCCGATCCCGCGTGCTCGCCAACGCCGACGAGCCGCGCTTCGCCCATTGCGAAGCCGCCACGCAATTCGCGGCGCACGTCGGCGACCTTGCCGGTGAAGACGAGCGCGGCGCCGGTCGCATCGAGGATGCTCCCGACGACGTTCCGGCGCTTTGAGCGCGCTTCGAGGATGGTGCGGCCGACGCCGAGCGCCTGCGACAGGGTTCCGGGGACTGCGACCTTCTTCACGTAAGCGCCCTGCATCGGCGCCGTCGCGAAGCCCGCGGCCGCGCCCATGTCGACAGCGACATGACGCGCGAAGCGCTCTAGCCAGTACATGTCGATGACCGTCCTGAAGACGACGACATTGCCTTTGTCGTCGGCGATCGCGCCGGGCGAAGGGTCCATCCCGTAGATGAAGAACGTCGACATCTGCAATTCGGGGAAGGCGCGCCCCATGCCGTCGCCGTCGACGACCGGGAGCCCGGCATAAGCCGCGGCGAGAATGGGCTCGATCGAGTTCGAGCCGCCGATCTCGGCCGAGATCAGCGCGGAAACCTTGACCCGCGCCGCCTCTTCGACCGCGCGCAGGGCGCGAAGGCACTCCTCACCTTGCTTGATCTTCTCGACGCTGACGACCGGCGCGCCGATACCGCCGACCGAGCCGATGGCATCGTCGTCGCCGATCGCCTCGAGCGGCAGCACCTCGACGCGGGCGCCTTTCCGGAAGAGCTCGCGGGCGCGCAGCATGCCGACATGGGGATTGCCGCCGCCGCCGGTGCCGAGCACCGCGGCCCCGAGCGAGAGCGGCAGAAGATCCGCCTCGGCGAGGACGTATCGATCACGCGACATTCAGGTCTCCGACCACCTTGACATGCACGCGCGTCGCGTTGCCCGGCAGATAGGCGAGGGGCACGTCCTCGACGTCGACCACCTCGATCGAGCGGGCGTTCGCGCCGGAGGCGACCGCGATCGCGCGGGCTTTTTCCTCGGCGTCGCGAATGGCGTCGGCCCGGCTCATCGCGGCAAGCGAGTAGACGCGGTCAGTCTCGCCCGACACCTGCGCGATGGCCGCGCCGACGGCGTTGGCGACCGCGAAATGATGCGGCTTGATCACCTCGAGTTCGCCGATCTTGCCCTTGACCAGAATCGAGCCGCCGCCAACGACGATGACCGGCAGCGGCTCGGGCGAAAGACGCGAGCGCTCGACCGCCGCCTCCAGCATGTCCGCGATCCGCGCTTCCGTGCGCGCGATGAGACCGGCGTCGAGATGGGCGACGGCCTTCTTGTCGCCGAGGAAGGCCCGTCCGGCCGCGACAATGACGTCGCTCGCGGTCAGCGTCGAGCCGCCGAACACGAGCGCTTCCGTGGTCAGCCGGTAGCCGACCGAGGTCGGTCCGACCTTGACGCCGCCGGGGCCGTCGACCACCAGCGACCCGCCGCCGAGCCCGAACGAGTAGACGTCGGGCATGCGGAAATTGGTGCGCACGCCGCCGACTTCCACGGCGACGGTGGCCGGGCGCGGAAAGCCCTTGTGCAGCGCGCCGACGTCGGAGGTGGTGCCGCCGATGTCGACGACGATCGCCTCGGCGACCCCGGAAAGGAAAGCCGCGCCGCGAATCGAATTGGTCGGCCCGCTCGCGAAGGTGAGCACGGGAAACCGCTCGGCATAGGCGGCGTCCAT
>DATNBG010000524.1:0-4371 GCA_035572075.1 Roseiarcus sp.
CAAGAACGATCCGGAGCGGGCTTTGTTTGAACAGGCGCTCGCGATCGATCCCAACAACGCAAGAGCGATCGACGGCCTGGCTAATACATATTGGAACGAGCACCGCCTCGGATGGGGAAATTCCGGGGCCGATTACGACGCCAAAATACTCGGTCCGTTGGACCGCGCGATCGCTCTCGCGCCGAACTACGACGGCGCGTATGCTACAAAGAGCGGTTACTTGGCGATGTCGCAGGTTTTGACGAGGCGATCCGGGTCGCGAACGCCGGCCTCGCAATCAATCCGAACAATCAGCAACTCTACCATACTCGAGCGCTGGCGGAGATATCCCTCGGCCGCCTTGACGAGGCAAGATCCGACATACAACACGCGATTCGGTTGAGCCCGGATGATCCGTGGAGGGTGGATCGGGATAGGCAGTTGGGCAACATAGAATTTGCCGCTGGTCATCTCGAAGCCGCGATCGACGCCTATCACAAGGCGCTCGACGCCGGCGACCGCTCGCAATGGCCCTACTTGAGCCTCGCTGCCGCCTACGCACTCCAGGGCAAGATGGACGAATCGAAGCGGTACGTGGCCGAAACCCTTCGCCTCAATCCGAACTTCACCGTCAAATGGCTGAGAGAGCACGCCCTGGACATTCCGATCCGTAACGAAGGCCTGCGCAAGGCTGGGTTTAGGGAGGAGTGAGTCACGACGCTCTCTCGCTGCGGCGCATGATCCGGAGTCATCGAGAAGGCGGCTCGTGTGTGATTGCCTTGCGGATGTCGAGTCTGCTCTCCAGCACATCGCCGTGGCGCCACTCAGACAGAGCAGATGGAGGGCGCGGCCTTGCGTTGGTCTCCCGCGCGCGATAGGGGGGCGCCGGGAAAGGGGGGGGTCGCCGATGGCGTTGACGAAACACAAGAGGCTCACGGTCGCGGGCCTTCGGGAGCTCAAGGGCAAGCGGCAACTGACGATGCTGTTTGTCGAGACGCCCGACGAAGCGGCCGCCGCCGCGGCGGCCGGGATCGACATTCTCTCGATCGTCGAGCTTTTCTGGTCGCCCGCGATGCGCGAGGCGGCCGGCGATTGCTTCGTGCAGGTCGGCCTCATCTACGGCCAGCACTGCACCTATGAGGACTATCTGCGCGCGGCGCACAAGAACCTGATGATCGGCGGAGACGCCTTCTATTGCGCCGCGAGCCTCGATACGATCGCCAAACTCGCCGCCGAGGGCATTCCGGTCGTGGGCCACGTCGGGCTCATTCCCGCTCGGGCGACCTGGACCGGCGGATTCAGGGCGGTCGGGAAGACGGCCGCCGAGGCGCTCAATGTCCACGGGCAGGTGAAAGCGCTCGAGGCGGCCGGCGCGATCGCGGCCGAAATCGAGGTCGTGCCGGCGCGCGTCGCGAAAGAGATTTCGAAACGCACCTCGCTCATCCTCATGTCGATGGGCGCGGGCTCAGGCTGCGATGCGCAATATCTGTTCGCCGAGGACGTGCTCGGCTATTCGCGCGGACATCTGCCGCGCCACGCCAAGGTCTATCGCAATTTCCGCGCCGAATTGGACCGCCTGCAGCGTGAGCGCATCGCCGCCTTCCAGGAATTCCGCGCCGACGTCGAGACAGGCGCCTACCCGGAAGACAGGCATCTCGTGCCGATCACCGACGCCGAGTTCCAGGCTTTCCTGAAAGGGTTGCGGGAATAGAGCCTCGCCCCCCGGCGCGGGGACATGCGTCGGATCGCCCCAGCCCCGCGGCTCTCGCCCGGTTGAGTGCGGTCGCCGGGACGGACGTTCTCGACGGCGGATCGGGCGACAATGTTGTCATCCAGGCCATCGTCGCGCATGGCGCGGCGTCGATGGAGATAGGCTTCGCCTCGACCGCCGGCGCAGAGGCCGGAGCGCCGCTTGCCCGCGCTCAGGCGAACCGCCTGCCCCTGCTGGCGCATCCGCACGCCTGACGATGCGCGCCCGGCGTGGAGACCCGCAAGGAGCCGATCCAACGAATTGGCGGCCTGGCCCTTACCGCGCGCCTGGTGTCGGCGCGCGGCCGGCGCGCAGGTAGTAGCGGCGCCACAGGCCCCTGAGCGATTTGCCGAAATTGTCGAGGTAGAGAAACACGACCGGGGTCGTGTCAGGGCGGATTGCGGACTTTACACAAGGCGCAAGGAAACTGCAGGACGGCCTCCGCGGACAGCTTGCGGTCCTCTTCAAGGGCCCGTATCGGGGACGTGGGAGTCTCAGACCTGACCCAACTTCCGATCGCCCTCGTCGCCTTCGTCTGCATGACGGGGGCAGCGGTCGCCGGCTTCTTCGCCGCGACGGCCGGAAAGGAACGCCCCCACGGCGCGGTCCACGCGACGATTCGACTAATCGCCAACATTCTCGTGGTGATGACGACGCTCGCCTGATGCTCAACTCGGCGAAGAACACGTTCGAGGAGGACAACCGCAACATCCACGCCCTCGCCACCGACCTCATCCTTCTGGACCGGACCCTGAAGGCGTTGGGTTCCCCTGCCGACGAGGCGCGCCGCCAGATTGCGGACTACGTGCGAATTTCGCTTCGCGAAGCCAACATCGTAGAGGAAGATCCGGAAGCCGAGGCCGCGCTGGACGCGGCGGGCGCGAGCCTGAGAGCCATTCGGGTTTCAGACGTCGTCGTCGATCTGTCTGAGGTCAAGAGCAGCGACTACCTGGGCCACAGCAAGTTCGCGGACGCTTTGCCCGAGCTCCAAAACATCGCCGCCGGCGGCGCCGGTCGAAGGCGCGGTCTGCGAGGCGCGGGCTTATTCGTGCCCAAGGATTCTGTCCGCGCCGGCCGTTATCGGCGACGCGCTTCAACGCTAGCTCTACCGCGCGCCGGCGAGGGGCGCAGGGTCGGCGCGCAGGTAGTAGCGGCGCCAGAGGCCCCTGAGCCATTTGCCGAAACTGTCGAGGTAGAGGAACACGACCGGCGTTGTGTAGAGCGTCAGCGCCTGGCTGACGATCAGCCCGCCGACGATGGTGATCCCGAGCGGATGGCGCAATTCCGAGCCTTCGCCGGTTCCGAACGCGAGCGGTAGCGCGCCGAACAAAGCGGCGAAGGTGGTCATCATGATCGGGCGGAAGCGTAAGGCGCAGGCCTCCTCGATCGCCTCGCGCGTGTCGCGCCCTTGACGCTCCGCCTCGAGCGCGAAATCGATCATTAGAATCGCGTTCTTCTTCACGATGCCAATCAAGAGCAGAACGCCGATCGCGGCGATGACGGTGAACTGCGTGCCGGACGCCCATAACGCCAGCGCCGCGCCGACGCTCGCCGAGAACAGGGTCGAGAGGATGGTCAAGGGGTGGATCAGGCTCTCGTAGAGAATGCCGAGAACGATATAGATCGTCGCCAGCGCCGCGCCGAACAGAAGCGGCATGCTCGATTGCGACTCCTGAAAGGTCGCCGCGGTGCCGGCGAAGGCGCCGCGCACGGTCGACGGCATGCCGATTCTCTCGCTCGCCGCGTCGATCTCGGTTTTGGCTTCGCTGAGCGAGCGGCCGGGCGCAAGGTTGAACGAAATCGTCGTCGCCGCGAACTGGCCCTGATGGTTGATCCTGAGCGGCGTATGACCCTGCGAGAATTTGGCGAAGGCCGAGAGCGGAACCATCGTCTCGCGCGAGGTGGTGACCGCGGCGCCGGTCGAAGCGGACGAGTGGCCGCTGGCCGCGATCGAATTGGTCGCGAGGTTCCGTGCCGAGTCGGCGGCGATCGTCGCCGCCGTGCTTTGGGTGCCGGTGGTGGATGTGTAGTTGCCGGCGGCGAAGCCGCCCTGCTGCACGCCGGTCGGATTGGCGCCGGAGGTCGAAACGTAGATCTGGTCCAGCATCCGCGGGTCCTGCCAGTATCGCGGCGCGACCTCCATCACCACGTGATACTGGTTGAGCGCATTGTAGATGGTTGAGACCTGACGCTGGCCGAAGGCGTCGTAGAGCGTGTTGTCGATCGCGCTTAACGTCACGCCCAGCTGCATCGCCGTGTCGCGGTTGATCTCGAGGTTGGTCTGCAGACCCCCCATCTGCTGGTCGGAGTTCACGTCCTTGACCACGGCGTTGCCCATCAGCGCCTGGGCGAGCTTTGGCGCCCAGGCGTAGAGCGCCTGGGGATCGTCGGAGAGCAGGGTGTATTGATAGGCCGAGTTGCTCTGTCGCCCGCCGGTTCTCAGGTCCGAGACCGCGAACATGAAGAGGTGCGCGCCTGCGACCTCGGCGAGCTTGGGGCGTAGCCGCGCCACCACCTCGTCGGCGGTGAGCTTGCGTTTCTCGTAAGGCTTGAGCGAGACATAGATGAAGCCGCTATTGGTCGCCCGCCCTCCCGTGAAGCCGACCACGCTGTCGACCGCCGGGTCGTCCTGGACAATCGTC
>DATNBG010000525.1:0-3259 GCA_035572075.1 Roseiarcus sp.
GAAGGAGCTGTTCAGCGGCCGACCCGTGCGCTCGATGACTGTGTGAATCGCGTAGTCTCAAGCCCAGCGGCAAGGTCTCGAAGGCGCCCTCAGTGCTTGGCGGCCTTGTAGGGGTCCTTCACGTTGGGGATGGTGGCGAACTCGACGTTGTACAGAGCGCCGTCCTTCTTCTCCACCTTGCGGACATAGATGTTCTGGATGATGTCGCGCGTCTCCGGGTCGATCGACACCGGACCGCGCGGGCTCATCCAGCTCATCCCCTTCATCGCGGCGATCAGCTTGTCGCCGCTGGCGTCGCCCTTGGTCTTCTCCAGCGCCTGGTAGATGAGCGCCATGCCGTCATAGCCGCCGACCGCCATGAAATTCGGCCGCATGCCGCTGTTGGCCTTTTCGAACGCGGCGACGAACGCCTTGTTCTCGGGCGAATCGTGGGCGGCGGAATAGTGGTGCGCGGTCACGGCGCCGAGCGTCGCATCGCCCATCTGCGGGAGCAGGTCGTCGTCGGTCACGTCGCCGGTGCCGATCAGCTTGACGCCGGCCTTGTCGAGGCCCTGCTCGACGAATTCCTTCATGAACACCGCGCCCTGGCCCGAGGGCACGAAGACGAACACCGCGTCAGGCTTGTCGTCCTTCACCCGCTGGAGGAAGGGAGCGAAATCCGGATTCTTCAATGGCACGCGAATTTTTTCCTTAACCGCTCCGCCGCCCTTCTCGAACGTGTCCGCGAACCACTTCTCGGCGTCGATGCCGGGGCCGTAGTCGGTGACGAGGGTCACCACCTTCTTGATCCCGTTCTTCAGCGACCAGTCGGCCATCGGCGCGGAGGCCTGGGGCAGGGTGAACGAGGTGCGCACGATGTAGGGCGACTTTTCGGTGATCATCGCGGTCGCCGCGGCGGTGACGACCTCGGGAACCTTGGCCGCCGTCGCGACTTGCGCCGTGGAGAGCGCCAGCGGCGTCAGCCCGAAGCCGATCAGCACCTTGGCGTGGTCGTTGCCGATCAATTCCTCGGCGAGGCGCTTGGTCACGTCCGGCGCGCCGGTGTCGTCCTTGACGATCAGATTGATCTTCTTGCCCGCGACCGTGTCGCCATGCTCGTGCATGTAGAGCTCGACGGCGGCGCGCTCCTGCTTGCCGGTCGAGGCGAAGGGGCCGGTCATCGGCAGGATCAGGCCGACGGTCACGGTGTTGTCGTTGGCCCGCGCCGCGCCCGATGCGGCGAGCATGGCGGCCAGCGCGGCCCCGCAGATCCACAATTTCGACATCAACTTCATCTCCTCCCGGTCGGGCCGGCCTCGGCCGAACTCCGATTGTCATATGTCCGACGCTTAGCCCGTCGAGGGCCGAAGCGAAAGACCGACCTTGGGCTAAAGTCCGGTCAGCCCGCGCCGGTGGGGCGGTCGAGCTTGGCGAGAATCCGGTCGGCGAGCGCGCGGTAATCGTCCGCGTCCGCCCCGGCGCGCAGGCCGAGTTCGCCGATCGTTTGCTGCCAGCCCACGCAGGCGCGGGACATCTCGCCGTTCAGGCCGATGAGATCGACGGTGAGCGCGACCTCGCGCATTTCCGCCGCGCGCCTGAGCCCATGCGTCATCACCCGCTCGAGCATATAGGCCGACTTTGTCTTCCAGTCGAAGCCGGGATAGGTCAAGTCGAGCGAATCGAGCACGGTCTCGATGACGCCCGCCTTCCGCCCGGCGAGCACGCATTCGCACACCAGCGCCTCGAGCCCCTTCATCATGATGGAGCGGATCATCTTGACCGACGAGGCGGCGCCGACCGGGCCGTCGTGGACCTTGGCCGACATGCCGAGCGCGGCCAGCGCCGCCGCGGCGGCCTCAACGTGCGGGCCGCTGATCAGGAGAGACGTCCGATGCAGGCGCGGATGGACCGGCGCCATCACCGCGACATCGACATAGCGTCCGCCCGCCGCTTCGACCTCTTCGGCCGTGCGCGACTTGGTCTGCGGCGCGCAGGAATCGCAATCGAGGAACAGCGCGCCCCTCGCGAGGCCAGGCAAGGCGGCGATCGCGGCTTGGTGCGCCTGGTCGGCGGTGACGAGGGAGAACACCGCTCCGGCGCCTTTCACCGCCTCGGGCGCGGTCGAAGCGCCGAGCACGTTCGCCGCCGTATAGTCGGCTCGCTTCGCCGCGCGCACTTGCGGGTCAGACGAATCGGTCTTGATGTCGTAAGCGCAAACACGCGCCCTGAACTCCGGGTTCGTGCGCCAGCCGTCGAGAAAGGCGCGCGCCGCCTCGCCGAAGCCGAGAAACGCGATGGAGCTTATCGTTGAATCAGGCATGGGCGACATCCTCGCGCGCTTTCCTGAAAGCGGCGCGCCTAGTTAGCGAATGATCCGCGCGGGCGCCAGGGAGGCGGAGGCCGCGGCCGCGCGACTGGTAGTTTGCGCCAAAGCCGCCCTTCGCTAATATCGGTCGCGGGCTCAGTTTAGCCCGTCGCGGGCCGGGAGGAACCGAGCTTCAATGAACCTGGCGTTCTGTAAGGCGGTCATCACGCCCGGCGCCGCGGCCCGGCGGAGCCCATGAGCGGGCGCATCGTCGGCCTGTCTTCGATGGCGACCCGCCACATCCTCGCCGATCTCGCCCGCGACTACGAGGCCCGCGAGGGGACAGAGGTCGAAATCCGTTCGATGGGCGGCGTCGAAGCCGCGAAGCTGGCGCGCGCCGGCGAAGCGGCGGATGTCGTGGTGCTGGCCTCCAAGGTCATGGGCGCCCTCGAGGCCGAAGGCCATATCGTCAAAGGCACCATAAAGGGCTTCGCCCGGTCGGAGATCGCGGTCGCGGTTCCCGCGGGCAATATCCGGCCGAACGTCGAAACCGCCGAGGCCGTCCGGCAGGCGATGATCGACGCGCGAAGGCTCTGCTACTCGACCGGGCCGAGCGGCGATCGCGTGAAGGCCCTGTGCGAGACATGGGGTCTCAGCGACACTGTGCTTAAGCGCGCGCTCCTCGCCCCGCCGGGCGTCCCGGTGGCGAGTCTCGTCGCTCGCGGCGAAGCCGATCTCGGCTTTCAGCAACTGAGCGAACTCATCGGCCAGCCGGGCGTCGAGATCGCGGGCCTCCTGCCGCCGGAGATACAGGCGGTGACGGTCTTCTCCGCAGGGGTCGCCAGCCGATCCTCGGACGCGAAGGCCGCCGGCGCGCTCATCGCCTTTCTGGCCTCGGCGGAAACTGGCGAGACGAAACGGCGCCATGGCATGGCGCCGGCGTGAATCTGTCAGAGTGGGACACATGATCATCGA
>DATNBG010000526.1:0-3711 GCA_035572075.1 Roseiarcus sp.
AGGCAGCTATATGAAAGTGTTGGTGCTGCCGCCTAGGGTCTGGACTCATTGATCAGAGCCAAAAGACGACGGCTGCGGCGAGGCAGATTGCCGACAAGTAGGTGTGGGCGCAACGGTCATATCGGGTGTGGATGCGCCGCAAATCTTTGAGGCGCCCGAGCATGTTTTCGACGCGGTCCAGCCTTCTCACGCGGCGGACGCGAAATTTTCAGCGCATGGTTTGACAAAATCGGAAATTGACAATTTAAATGCTGACGTATCGAATCCATCTGACCTTGGCGAAAGCCTCGAAGGAGAGAGGGATGCCGCGGCTATTTGACAAGCTGCGTTCTACAACAGCGCGGGTCGAAGCAGGAAGGAAGCTTTCTTTATTTTTCTCACCCGTAACCCATTGAAAAGTCTCGATTCGAAACGCTAGTAAACACGAGCACTTTTACAAGCGCTTGCTAACGTTTAGGCGCGTTTGGCGGACGTTTATTTGGTTTTATTGGCAGGGAGTCTCGACCGGAAGTTGTGTTTGGCGGTGAATTTGGCGCGATTGCTCCGGACCGGACTTGCGTTACATCCCGGTCAGCAGCGCGCGGGTCGCGGCGGCGACGTCCTTGTGGCGCATCAGCGCCTCGCCCACCAGGAAGGTTTCGATGCCCGACTTGGCCAGCCGCTTGCAGTCGGCGTGACTGGAAATGCCGCTTTCCGCGACTACGATCCTGCCCTTCGGAATCGAAGGCCGGAGCCGCTCGCATACTTCGAGCGAGGTCTCGAAGGTGCGCAGGTCCCGGTTGTTGACGCCGACCAGGCGGCCCTCGAGGGCGAGCGCCCGATTGAGCTCGTCCTCGTCATGGGTCTCGATCAGCACGTCGAGGCCGAGGTCGTGCGCGGCCTTGTTGAGGGATTTGGCGGTTTCGTCGTCGACGGCGGCCATGATGATGAGGATGCAGTCGGCGCCCCAGGCGCGCGCCTCCAGGACCTGATAGGGGTCGAACAGGAAATCCTTGCGCAGAATGGGAAGCGTCGTCGCCTTGCGCGCTTTGATCAGGTGCTCCGGCGAGCCGTGGAACGAGGGCCCGTCGGTCAGCACCGAGAGGCAGGCCGCCCCGCCCGCCTGATAGGCCTTGGCGAGGGCGGCGGGGTCGAAATCCTCGCGCATGACCCCTTTCGAGGGGCTCGCCTTCTTGATTTCCGCGATCAGGCCGAACCGCCCCTCCTCGATCGCCCGTTCCAGCGCCTTGATGAAGCCGCGCGGCGGGGACTGGCCCTCGATCTCGCGCTCCAGGGTGGCGCGCGGCACCCTGACCTTGGCGTCGGCGATTTCGCGCCGCTTGTAGCTTTCGATCTTCTTGAGGATGTCGGTCATCGGCGCTCCCGACTTCAGGCGTTCGACGCCGCGATCAACCGGTCGAGCGTGCGCCGTGCGGCGCCGGAGCGGATCGCCGCGTCGCCCATCGCCACGCCCTCCTTGATCGAGCCCGCCTTGCCGGCGATCACCAGCGCCGCGCCCGTGGTCATAAGCCCGATGTCGCGAAAGGCGCTCTCGGCCCCGTCAAGGACGTCCAGGAGCGCCTTGGCGTTGTGCGCGGGGTCCCCGCCCTTGAGCGCCGCGGGCGTCGAACGGGGGAGGCCCGCCGCCTCCGGCGTCAGCTCGAAGGCATGAAGGGCGCCGCCCTTGAGCTCCACGACCTTGGTCGGCCCGGTGGTGGTGATTTCGTCGAGGCCGTCGAGGCCGTGGGTCACCCAGACCCGCTCCGAGCCGAAATTGCGCAGAACCTCGGCCATCGGCTCGAGCCACGCGGCGGAGAAGACGCCGACCAGCTGGCGCTTGACGCCGGCCGGATTGGAGAGGGGTCCCAGAATGTTGAACAGGGTGCGCGTGCCGAGCTCGACCCGCGTGGGGCCCACATGGCGCATCGAGGCGTGATGCGAAGGCGCCATCATGAAGCCGATGCCGGCCTCCTCGATGCAGCGCTCGACCCCCTCGGGCGAGAGGCCGATCTTGACCCCGAGCGCGGCCAGCGTGTCGGCCGCGCCCGAACGCGAGGAGGCGGCGCGATTGCCGTGCTTGGCGACGGTCACGCCGCAGGCGGCGGTAATGATCGCGGCCAGCGTCGAGACATTGAGCGAGCCCGAGCCGTCGCCGCCCGTGCCGACAATGTCGATCGCCTCCGGCGGCGCGTTGACCGGGACCATCTTGGCGCGCATCGCCGACACCGCGCCAGTGATCTCGTCGACCGTCTCCCCCCGCACCCTCAGCCCCATGAGGAACCCGCCCATCTGCGAAGGCGTCACTTCGCCCGACAGCATCGAATCGAACGCAGTTTCCGCCTCGCTCCGGGTGAGCGTCGCGCCAGCGGCGACTTTGGCGATCAGAGGCTTGAAAGATTCCATGTCCCCGTTTCGAAGGTCTTGTCAGTGGGTTCGCTGGCGCTGATGAAAGACTTGGGCCAGGTCCAGGAAATTGCGCAGAATCCGCCGGCCATGCTCGCTCGCGATGCTTTCGGGATGAAACTGCACCCCGTACGCCGGGCGGTCGCGGTGCGCAACGCCCATGATAAGCCCCTCGTCGCTCTCGGCGCTGATCTCGAGTTCGGCGGGCGCGCTCGACCGCTCGATGATGAGCGAATGATAGCGGGTGGCGGAAAAGGGTCCGTTCAGGCCGCGGAAGAGCCCGCGCGCATTGTGCGAAATGCGCGACGTCTTGCCGTGCACCGGCGCGGGCGCGCGCACGACCTCGGCCCCGAACGCCTGACCGATCGCCTGATGGCCGAGGCAGACCCCGAGCATCGGCGTCGTTTCGCTCGCCTCGCGCACGAGGTCGAGACAGATCCCCGCCTCGTTCGGGGTGCATGGGCCGGGTGAGAGCACGATCGCGTCGGGCTTCTCGGCGAGCGCGTCCGCGACCGTGATCGCATCGTTGCGCCGCACCGACACTTCCGCGCCCATCTCACCCAGGTAATGGACGAGGTTGAAGGTGAAGCTGTCATAGTTGTCGATCAGCGTGACGCGCTGCATCCGATCTCCCGTGCGCGAGGGGAGCCGTCTTTTCCGATGCTGAGCACGAACCGTCAAGTTGAGCGCGAAACGCGCGAAGGGAAACGCCGTTTGCGCTGTCGTATCCCTCGAACGCTTTCGATGAGCGCTCGTTCGCGGCGCCGATCCGAACGCGCGTGCGTGGCCTCAGAGCCTATGCATCGCAACAAGCGCCCAAGGATCGCGCGCGGGCTCCTCGCAGCCCAGGATCGCGGCGCGTTCGGCCACCGTCATGCCGATGTCGTCGAGATGGCGAAGCGGCAGCGCGGCGAGCCGGCCGCGGTCCGCGGCCGCCCGGGCGCGCTCGGCTAGTTGGTTAAGAATTCCTTTCCAAATAACGGCGGCCCAGGAGACCCCGAGATCGGCGCGGGAACGAGCAATATTGGCGGAAGACATCGTCACTTTGCAGCCCTTGACCCTGATTTGCGGCCTTGCGCCCGCTTCGCGCGCAGATATAAGCCGTTTGCACAGGGAGACGGAGTCATTCTTTCTGCGTCCGTGGTATAGAATAACTAAACTATGAATCCTCTTCACCGCTTGCCGCCGCTCAACGCCCTGCGCGCCTTCGAGGCGGTCGCCCGCCATTCGTCGTTCGCCCGGGCCGCGGAGGAACTGCACGTCACCAAGGCCGCGGTCGCCCAGCAGGTGCGTGCGCTCGAAGAGAACATCGGCGCAAGGCTCGTCGAA
>DATNBG010000527.1:0-4295 GCA_035572075.1 Roseiarcus sp.
TCATCGCCCATGTCGAAGTCTCGGGGACCCCGCCAGGGCCCCCCGCGCTGGTCAGAAACTTGCCTGAGGCGGACGTGAAGGTCACGCCCGGGGGCAAGTCGATCGAGATCGGGTCGGAGATGTCGGCGGAACCGTTCAAAAAGGTCGAAGCAGCAACAACAAACTCCACCAGTATCTGTCCGTGAAGGGATATGTTGACCGTTGAGCTGATGGAAAACGAATCGCCGATCACTGAGACCTGGGTTTGGTCATTCGTTGGATCGCAAATAAAGCCGCTGGTTGGGCGCGAGCAGGCGCCGCCGGACGTGAGAAGGCCAGTGTCATCGAAGATTTCCAAGGCCCCGCCGGTGAAGCTGTTGCTGCCGCCACCGCTGTTGCTGTCGCTCATGGTCCCGGTCATCGTGACTGTCGTCGTGGAGCCGTGGGAGATCGCCCCGCCGAAGGTGAGCGTGTCCCCGATCTGAGCTTCGCCTCCGGCTTGTGCAGTTGGAAGGGAGGCCATACTTTCGGCGTGCACCATCAGGTTGCCGCTCGTCAAATCGGCCGCGACATCAATCGTGCCTGATTTTGTCTCGCCGGTAGAGGCATCCGTAGAGGTGTTCGTCGCGTCGCAGGTCGCGCTCGTGTCGGATCCCACGGAGGCGCAGTGATGGCTAGTGTCGAGGGCGTAGCCTCCAGCGAAGACAAAGAAGGTGTCAGCTGAGGAAGGCTGGGGCGCAAGAAGGACCAGTCCAGCCAGGGAGAACCAGAATGCGGACGGCAGCGCCATTTTGCACTCCTCGTGTCCAAATATTCAACCAGAAAGCTTGGTCGCCCGTTGAATAGGCGAGGTAAAAATGAAAGCAGCGCCTGAAACAAAGCAGCGCACTTCTAGTCAGCGTAAATAGCGGCGGTCGATTTGCAATAGGTAGAACTACCTATTGGCCGCCTCGGCGGAAAAACAATGAGAATTGGCCTTGCCCGGCCGGAAGCGCATTTGCCAACGTTCTGCGCAAGCCCACAAACTCCGCTTCACGGCGCCCGGCTTTCGAGGGCCAGCCGCACGAGAAAGCGCACGATCGTCTCCACGATCAGGCCAGCGAGGTAGGCGAGGGCCGAGCCAAACAGGCCAGCCGCGATCACCCGTTCGGTCATGTCGCCGCCAAAAGCGTACGAGCCGCCGTTCAGCGCCCGCATGACAAGCGTGAAGGGCAGGGCGCCGAGCGATAGGGGCAGGTCCGCGAACCAGGTTCCCGCGCGCCTCAGGTAATCGACATAGAGCGCGATGAACGCCAGCGCGTGGACGGCGGCGAAGGCGACGCCCGTCCACGACTTGAGGCGCTTCATCCCGCCAGGCTCAGGCCGCCGCCTTCCACGCCACGACGTGCTGGGTCTGCTGCCCGAGCCCGTCGACGCCAAGCGTGATCGTGTCGCCGGCTTTGAGGAACCGCGGCGGCTTCATGCCCGATCCGACGCCGGGGGGCGTCCCGGTGGTGATGACGTCGCCGGGTTCGAGGATCATGAATTGCGAGATATAGGAGACGAGCGTCTTGACCGAGAACACCATGGTCTTGGTCGACCCCGTCTGCATCCGCTGGCCGTTGACGTCGAGCCACATCCCGAGGTTCTGCACGTCCTTGATCTCGTCAGGCGTGACCAGCCAGGGCCCCAGCGGGCCGAAGGTCGGCGCGCCCTTGCCCTTCGTCCATTGCCCGGACCGCTCGAGCTGGAATTCGCGCTCCGACACGTCGTTGCAGACGCAATAGCCCGCGATATGGGCGAGCGCGTCGTTTTCGCTCACATAACTCGCCCGCGTGCCGATCACGACCGCGAGTTCGACCTCCCAGTCGGTCTTCTTCGAGCCCTTGGGGATCACCACGTCGTCGTTCGGCCCGGCGAGGCAGGACGGGGCCTTGTTGAACAGCACCGGCTCCTTGGGAACCGGCATGCCCGATTCGGCCGCGTGGTCGGCGTAATTGAGCCCCACCGCGACGAAATTGCCGACCCGTTTGATGCAAGGCCCGATCCTGGGCGACCCGCGCACCGCGGGCAGCGATTCCGGCTTGAGCTTGGCGAGGCGCGCGAGAGCGCGCGGGGAGAGCATGTCGGCGTCGATATCCTCCACGACCCCGCTCAGATCCCGTAATTTTCCCTGTCCGTCGACCAGCGCCGGTTTCTCCCTGCCAGCCCTGCCATAGCGTGCGAGTTTCATAAGCCCTCCAGTGAAGCCGCGCAGGCGTCCCGTCAGGCCGCGCGGCAAGCCGCTTACCAAACGCTCGCGGGCCCACCCCGTCAATCCTCATAGGCCCGTCTTCGCGCTTATGGGATCATACGAAAGGCTAGGCCGCCAGGCGCAAAATTGAGCCGAATCCGGTGGAAATCCGCTGGACAGGCATTATGTTTTGGCTTGTAAGCTTTCGATTCGCCCGTCCGGGGCCGACGGGCGGCCTGCCGGTGGCGGCCAGACGTGAGGCAAGAGGATCGAAGCCGAGAACCGAAAACAGGAGGAAAAAATTGTCGCATGGCCCGCGCCCTGGTCTAATTTCAGACTTGATCGCGGTTTCGTGAAAGCGTCATGTGCCCGGGCAGCTCGACGGGCGTGATAAACAGCCAATCCATGGCAAACCTCGTAACATGAAAAGAACGTCGCTATGTCATCATTGGAACGGATCGCCCTGTTCATTGACGGGGCCAATCTTTACGCCAGCGCGAAAGCTCTTGGGTTCGACATCGACTACAAGCGCCTTTTGCGCGAGTTTCAGGCCAAGGGCCGCCTGATCCGGGCCTTCTATTACACGGCCTTGGTCGACGACCAGGAATATTCCTCAGTGCGCCCATTGGTCGACTGGCTCGACTACAATGGTTACTCCGTGGTGACCAAGCCGACCAAGGAATTCGTCGACTCGACCGGGCGGCGCAAGGTCAAGGGCAACATGGACATCGAGCTCGCGGTCAACGCGCTCGACATGGCGCCGCATATGGACCTGATGGTCCTGTTCTCCGGCGACGGCGACTTCCGCTCGCTGGTCGAATCCGTCCAGCGCCGGGGCGTCCGGGTGGCGGTCGTGTCGACGATTTCGACCCAGCCGCCGATGGTGGCGGACGAACTGCGCCGCCAGGCCGACGAATTCATCGATCTCGCCCATCTGATCCAGAGGATCGGACGCGATCCGAGCGAGCGCCCGCCGCGGTCCGCCGACCATCGCCGGGGCCCGTACGCGCCGGTCCAGGAGCCGGCCGGGGAATTGCGCGAGTAGGCGCGAAGCTCCGTTGGGCTTCGACGCCGGCCCGCCGCGCGATTGCGGCGACTGCCCGCGCCTCGCCGCCTTCAGGGCCGAGAACCGGGCCCGGTTCCCGGACTTCTGGAACGCGCCCGTTCCCTCCTTCGGCGATCCGGGCGCGCGCCTCGTCATCGTCGGCCTTGCGCCGGGATTGCGCGGCGCCAACCGCACCGGACGGCCGTTCACCGGCGACTACGCGGGCGAGTTGCTCTACGCCACGCTGATCGCCTTCGGCTTCGCCTCGGGGCCTTACGACCGCCGCCCGGACGACGGCCTCAGGCTCGTCGACTGCGCCATCGTCAACGCCGTGCGCTGCGTTCCGCCGCAGAACAAGCCGACGCCGGAGGAGATCGCAACCTGCCGCCGCTATCTCAGCGCGGCGATCGCCGCGCTGGCGCGGCTCAAGATCGTGCTCGCGCTCGGCCGGATCGCGCATGAGAGCATCGTGCGCGCGCTCAACCTCAAGCCCACGAGGTTTCCCTTCGCCCATGGCGCGCGCCATGCGCTCGCGCCGGACGGCCTCGTGCTCTTCGACAGCTATCATTGCTCGCGCTACAACACCAACACCGGCGTCCTGACCGAGGCGATGTTCGCCGAGGTGTTCGCGTCGATCCGGGCGGAACTCGACCGCTCGGAAGCCCCGGTCGCGGCGCGACCTTAAGAGTCGTCATTGCGAGAAGCGAAGCGACGAAGCAATCCAGAGGTCATAGGGCATCGCGCTTCATTTCTGGATCGCCACGCCCTCGCTTGCGCTCGGGCTCGCGATGACGGATGAACCGAAGCGCGCGCCTGGAGCACGCGCGAAGCGGGGAGGGGGATCAGATGAGCGCACAGGCTTTCGGCGAGATCGATGGATCGCCGGTGTTCGAGGTCACGATCGCCTCGCGCGCGGGGGCGAGCGCCAAAATCCTCACCTACGGCGCGGTGGTGCGCGACCTCGTCGTCCCGGCCTCCAGCGGCCTTCAGCGGGTCGTCCTCGGCCTCAACACGCTGCCCGACTATCTCGCTTATTCGCCGTCGTTCGGCGCGGTGCCG
>DATNBG010000528.1:0-2736 GCA_035572075.1 Roseiarcus sp.
CTATAGGCCATCGCCGAGAGCAGCGAGAGGGTGAGGAACCCGTGCGCGATCGTGCCGCCGAATTGGGTCGCCCGCGCCCGCTCGGGATCGACATGGATGAACAGCTCGTCCTCGGTGACCTTGGCGAAGGCGTCGATCCGCGCCTGATCGACTTCGAGCCAGCGCGAAGTGAAGCTCGTTCCGACCATACCGGCGAGTTCGGCGGCTGGAACCCTCTTGACGCCCGCCCAATCGCTCATTCGTGGGCTCCGAACATCGCCGGCGGCGCGCTGACGCCGATCCCGCCGTCCACGGGCAGAATCGCCCCGGTCGTATAGGCGCCGCCGCGCCCGGCGAGGAAGAGGAGCGGACCCGCGATGTCCTCGGGCCGCCCGACGCGGCCCATCGGCACCGACCTCGCGCTGCGCGCCTGCCCCGCCTCGTCTCGAAGGGCGAACTTGGTCATGTTGGTCGGAAACGGTCCCGGCGCCAGCGCGTTCACCGTCACCTGCTTCTCGGCAAGCTCCGCGGCAAGGATGCGGGTCAGGTGATGCGCCGCGGCCTTCGAGGCGGAATAGGCCCAGGCGGTTTCCGACTGCGTCACATAGCCCATGACCGAACCCATGTTGACGACCGTCGAAGGCCAGTCGCGCGTCGCGGAAGCGATCAGCGCGGGAGCGAGATCGCGGGTCAGCGTGAAAAGCCCGGTCACGTTGACGCTGAGCACGCGCTCCCACGCCTTCCAGGGGAAAGTCTCGAACCTTTCGCCCCAGTTCGCCCCGGCGTTGTTGACGAGAATGTGCAAAGCATCCGTGCGCTTGCGAGTCTCGGCGGCGAGCGCCTTGACGCCATCCTCGCTTCCGACCGTGCCGCCGAAGCCTTCGCATGGGCCGATCGCGGAAAGCTCGCGCGCCGCCGCTTCGCAAGCCTCCGCCTTGCGCGAGGCGATCAGCACGCGCGCGCCGGCTTGCAGCAGCGCCTCGGCGCAGATCCGGCCGAGCCCGGTCGCCCCGCCGGTCACCAGCGCCGTGCGGCCTCGGACGGAAAAAAGCTCGTTTGCCTCGAACATGGCTCCCCGCGCCGGTCCCGATTTGCTAAGGACCATAGCAATTCCGCGACCAACGCCAAATCGGGCCGTCAATCGCGGCGTCTGTGGGGCCGGGTCGCTCACCCGGCCGGCGGGGCCGGCGACCGCGCCCTGCATATCGAGGGGGACAGTCGATGGCTCAGGATGCGCCGCTTCGCTTCGCCGTCATGCTGGGCAGCCTGCGCAAGGGCTCGTTCAACGCGGCGATCGCGCGCGCCCTTCCGGCGCTCGCGCCCGAGGGGGTGACGATCGAGCCTCTCCCCTCGGTCGGCGAGTTTCCGCTCTATAACTACGACGTGCAGCAGGTGGGCGTCCCGCCGGTCGTGACCCGCACGGCCGAGGCGATCCGCAAGGCCGACGGGGTCGTCATCGTCACGCCCGAATATAATCACACGATCCCCGGCGGCTTGAAGAACGCGATCGACTGGATCTCGCGCCTGCCCAATCAGCCATTCGCCGCCAAGCCGATTGCGCTCGAGAGCGCATCGCAGGGCCTCTGGGGCGGATTGCGCGCCCAACTCGCGCTCCGCCAGATGTTCGTCTATCTCGACGGCCGCGTTTTGAATAAGCCCGAGGTCATCGTCCCGCAGGTCCAGACCAAGGTGGATGGCGCGACCGGCGAACTGACCGATCCGGCGACCCGCGGCTTCATCGCCGACCAGCTCAAGGCCTTCGCCGAATTCGCGCGGCGTTGACGGACGGCCGCGCCGCAGCCACATTGACGGGCGCATCCGGAGCCTTCGCTTGCTATGAAAGTCTCGCTCATCCAGATGAATTCGACCAGCGACAAGGCCGCCAATATCGCCGCGGCCGCAGCGCTGATCGAGCGGGCCGTGGCCGAGGAGGCCCCGGACTGGGTGCTGCTTCCCGAGCAGTTCGACTGGGCCGGGGGCTTAAGGGCCGAAAAACTCGCGAACGCCGAGCGCCTGCCCGGCGGCCCGGCCTATGAGATGGCGCGCGGGCAGGCGATCAAGCATCGCATCTTCGTCCACGCCGGCTCGATCATGGAGAGGATCGACGGCGAGGAGCGCTACCACAACACGTCGGTCGTCTTTAATCGCGAGGGCGAGGAGATCGCCCGCTACCGCAAGATCCATTTATTTGACGTCATGACCCCGGATGGCGCGGCATACAAGGAGAGCGCGACGGTGAAGGCGGGCGATCGGGTCGTCACCTACGATTGCGAGGGGATCACGGTCGGCTGTTCGATCTGCTACGACCTGCGCTTCCCCGACCTCTTCCAGGCGCTGGCGGAGAAGGGCGCGGAGATGATCGCGATGCCCGCCGCCTTCACCATGGCGACCGGCAAGGACCATTGGGAGGTGCTGCTGCGCGCACGCGCCATCGAAACCGAGACTTACGTGTGCGCCAGCGCCCAGACCGGATCGTTCACCGTCGGCAACGACGAGCGGCAGACTTACGGCCATTCGCTCGTCGCCGACCCCTGGGGGCACGTGATCGCCAAGGCCTCGGACGGGGTGGGGATCGTGTCCGCCCGCATCGACCCGGCGCGGGTCAGACGCGTGCGCGCGATGATTCCGGTTAAGGAGCACCGGCGGCGCCTCTCGCAGGGGTGAGGCCGCGCCCGCTTCTCCCTCAGTCGTCGGCCGGCAGCCCCCGCCAACCTTCGGCGGTGATCCGCGCGATGGCGTCGTTGTAGGCCTCCTGCT
>DATNBG010000529.1:0-3584 GCA_035572075.1 Roseiarcus sp.
CGTAGTCGCGCCCGGCGATCCCGGGATCCATGTATTTCGACACCATCAGGCGCATCTGCTCGAGCGCCTTGACCATTCCGGGCGAGCGCATCGCCTTGGTGTCGCCCTCGACAAAGGCCTTGCGGAACAGGTCGATGTCCCGGCCGTAGAGGACCACCTCGAACGTCGTCGCGTCGGTCCAGTCCGCGCTGAAATGGGCGAGGCAGATGAGATGGGCGGCGACCGCCTTGTCGCAGTCGGCGTTGAATTCCGCCCAGGTCTTCGGCAGGGTCTTGATTCCCGCCTTCTCCATCGCCTTGGTCGAGGCCCAGATCCAGTTGATGCGGTGGATATTCATCGGCGCCGCGACCCAGTGGCCGGCCGGCTTCATGACCGGCAGGAGCTCGGGCGCGACGACCTTGTCCCAGCCTTCCTTGTTGGCGAGATCGTCGAGGTTGGCGGTCATGCCGGTCGCGTTCCACTCGGCGATCTCCGGACCCTTGAGCTGCACCGCCGGCGGGGCGTTGCCGGCGACGACGTCGGCGCGCAGCTTGGCGAGCGTATTGGCGGTATGGCCGGCGATCGAGGTCTGCGCCCATTTTCCGCCCGCGGCGGTGAACATGTCGCCGAGCTTGGCGATCGCCGCGGCGTCGGAGCCTTGCGACCATTGGCTGAGCAGATTGGTCTTGGGTTCGGCCATCGCGGCCGTCGCCGCGCAGACGAGGGCTCCGGCAAGCGCCGCCTTGATCGTGAGCATCGTTTCTCTCCCGTGTGCAAGCCGAGCGGGCCTTGAGCGCGGCCCGGCGAATTCTCTCTTTGAGTGTGGTTTTTGCGCCTGGGTCGGGTCGGCGCCTTCCGGCAAACTAATAAAGTGGTTGATTTGAAGCGTCAAATACGGAACGGAATACCCATCGAGCACGGCAAGGCCGAGGCCGCGCTGTCCGCGCGAACGCCGAGGCGCCAGGGGGTCAGCGCATGGCGCGGGGAATCGTTGCGGGACTCGCGGCGTTGCTGACGATTGGAGCGGCCGGCGCCGCCGAGCGCCCGTACATCGGCGCCTGGGCGCGCGCGGACGGCAAGACCCGAATCCGCGTCGCATCCTGCGGCGCCGCGGTTTGCGCGCGCAACACCTGGGTGAGACGCGGGGTTGCGGGAGAAAAAGTCGGCGACCGGCTGATCCTCAAGATCAGGGCCGCCGGCGCCGGGAGATGGTCGGGAAGCGCCTTCGATCCGCAGCGCAGCGAGACCTATTCGATCCGCGTCTATGTCGCCGGCAGGCGCATGACGACCAGGGGATGCATGATGGACGGGTTCATGTGCGAGAGCATGGCCTGGAGGCAGCTCGGTCGCTCGAAATGAATGCGCGCCATAGGGATCGTCAGCCCAGCCAGGTCACGAACAACACCACCCCACCCGCGGCGAGCGTGGCCATCGCGACGAGATAGGCGGCCTGAAGGGTGACGTTCTTCCAGTAGAGAATCCGCGACAGAAGCGCGCACCGGACCGGCAGTTCCTCCGCATCGAGCGCCGGATCGGCGATGAACTCGAAATCCCCCGGGCTCGCATCGCGCCAGATCGGGAACCGCTTGCGTCCGGCGCGGGGAAAGCGCGGATAGACGGAGGCGAGAAGACTGAGAAACATGATGATGAACGGCGCCAAAATCACCGGCACGCTCAAATACGAAGGGTATTGAGCGCGAAACTGAAGAACGGTGCCCATCATGATCGCGACAAACAGTACGGCGATATTCGCCTTGATGTCGCTGAGACGGATCGAATCGCCGTAGCCGGCGATCAGATTGCGCAACTGGGCGTCGCGGTCCCTGGTCATCAGCAGCCCCCTGAGGCGAACGAAGGGGCGCCTCGACGGGCGACCGACAGCAACGCTCCGTGGCGTCGAACCCAATGGGCCATGTCTATCGGACCCTTCCTTCGTACCAGACATAAACAAGCAAACCCATGCACGCCACAATGCTCGCCATTGCGACGAAAAAGCTGATTCTGATGTAGAGGCTCTTCCACCACAGCAGTTCAGACAGGACCGTGCAGCGCACCTTCAACTGCTCAAGCTCGTCCTCGGCCTCGACGACAGCGAGGAAATCGGCGGGTTTGGCGGTGCGAGAGACGACGAAATTCTTGGAGCCCCGCTTGGGATAGCGCGGGATCAGCACCGCCAGCAGACATATGTAGACGATCAGGAACGGCAGCATGACGACCGCGATCGGCAGATAGTGCGGAAAGCGCGAATGATTGCCGAGAACCGGGCCCATCATGAAGGCGACCATCAGAATCGCGATATTGGCCTTGAAATCGCTCTGGCGGATCGCGTCGGTATAAGCGGCAATCAGTCGGCGATACGGTTGAGCGGGATCGGCGGCGATTTTGTTCATCCGACAGTCGGACGCTCCCCAGGTCCGGCGTGCGGACGAACCCATCCGCGCCGGTCCTCGGCCTCGGTTTTCCGAAGTCCTCCGGCCCGACTTGGCGTGAACCGCGAGGGCCTGTCAAGATCGGTTGAATTGCGGCTTTCGAAGCGCCGGAGCAGCTGGTCAAACGCGACGGGTCGGGTCCGGCGCTTGTTCTCCGTCAGCTGAACAAGGCGTAGAAAAGCAGAACCATCGTCAGGAACACGCAAACGATCGAAACAATGAAGCTGACGCGGATGCACTGCGTCTTCCACCAGAGAATTTCGGACAGCACCGCGCAAGTGAGCTTCAACTGGTCGAGGTCGTCCGCGCTCCGGGCAACGGCCTCGAAATCCTCAGGCGTCAGATTGCGCGCGACGAGGAAGGTCTTGGCGCCGCGCCTGGGATAGCGCGGAATGAGCACCATGAACAAAAAGAAATAGACGACCAGGAACGGCAGCAGCACCAGCTGGACCGACAGGTAACTTGGAAAGGACGTGTAGTTCCAGAGAACCGAACCCATCATAAAGGCGACGAACAGGAACGCGATATTGGCCTTGAAATCGCTCTGGCGGATCGCGTTGGTATAGCCGGCGATCAGACTGCGATAGGGCTCAGCGGGGTCTGCCGCGGTCTTGTTCATGCCCGAACCGGACGCTCCATGATGGCTGCCCGGCGGCCGGGCCGGTTCGCGCCGGCCCTTAAGCCTCGGCCCGTCTTGAGTGCGGTTTGAGTTGGCGTGAACCAAGACGCCCTGTCAAGCTCGGTTGAATTCGTGGCGCCGGCCCGATCGAGGACCTACCACAGCATGGTCCAGGACAGGGCGGCGGCTTCGGGAGGGATCGCGCCCGGGCCCGCGGACGGGGCGCAATCGCGGAGCATGGCGCGAAACCCGCCCCGGCTCGGGCTCGCGGCTTCGAGCAATTCGTTCATCTTGCGCAAGCGCCTCACGAGCGTCTTCATGAAGCCGACCGCGCGCTCCGGATTCTCCTCGATCGCGGCAATGAACTCGGAATAGGAGGCGGCGAGGCATTCCGTGTCGCAGGCCGCAGCGACCGTCGCGGATCGCGGCCCCGGCTCGATCAGGCACATTTCGCCGAACACTTCGCCGGTCTCGAGCCTGCCGACAATCCTGGCCTTGCCGCCCCGGCCCACGATGACATCGACCGCCCCGCTGACGATGAAGAACGCCGTATCGCC
>DATNBG010000530.1:0-3363 GCA_035572075.1 Roseiarcus sp.
GCCCAGGTCGAACCCCCCGACCCTGTACCGATTTGCGCGTCCGATTTAGCCTGATTGTGCTTCGCTTCGCGCTGGCCGGGTGCGTGGCCGGGGGGCCAGCTTCCCTGGCGCGGGCCGGCTCATCCGACTGGGACGCCTGGAGCGTGTTCGGCGCGATCCCGGCGGAGCAACCGCGCGATTCGCGTCTCCAGGCTCAGGTTCCGGACGAGGCGCACGGCCAGAAAGCCGACGCGGATGCGCCGCAGGCTTCCTTCGGCGCGCTCAGCGGCGCGCCGGACAGCGCGAACTTCTTCGGCGACCTCGGCGGGCTTCGGACCGCGCTCGGGAAAATCGGCCTCACCCTTAGCATTTCCGAATTACGCGGAGGTGTTCGGCAATGTAACCGGCGGCGCAGAGCGGGGCTTCAGCGGCAACGGGGAGACCCTGATGCAGCTGGATCTCGACACCAGGCAGGCGTTCGGCTTCGCGGGCGGCGCGTTCCACGTCAGCGGCCTCCATATCTAGGGCGGCAATCTGACCGAGACCAACCTCATCGCCCTGCAGACGCTGACCAGCATCGAGGCAGACCGGTCGCTGCGGCTCTGGGAGCTCTGGTACGATCAGAAATTTGGCGACGCGTTCGACGTGAAGATCGGCCAGCAAGCCGTCGACCAGGAGTTCATGGTGAGCGCGAGCGCTGGCTATTTCCTCAATTCGGCGATGGGCTGGGGGGCGCTGCCAGCGGTCAATCTGCCCGGCGGCGGCCCTGCCTATCCGCTCGCGAGCCTCGGCGTCCGCGGCCAGCTTAAGATTAGCGACGCGGTGACGGCGCTCGCGGGCGTCTATAGCGGCAGCCCGCTCCCGGCCGGCTCGGACGGCAGCCAGCTCAGCAATCAGAGCGGCGTCAGCTTCCCGCTGAATGGCGTCCTGGCGATCGCCGAACTGCGATATGCGCTCAACGGCGGAGTCGACGCGGACAAGCCCGACCCGAACGGCGCGCCGCCCGGCACATACAAGATCGGCGCCTGGTACGACAGCGAGTCGTTCGACGACCAGCAATACGACGATATGGGCCTGCCCCTCGCCGGTCCCCTGAGCGACGGAACCCCCGCGACGCATCACGGCAACTATTCCATTTACGCGCTCGCCGACCAGATGGTTTGGCGCACGACGGATGGCGTCCGCAACGTGAGCGCGTTCGTCCGGCCGATGTTCACGACGCTCCAGGACCGCAATCTTGTGAGCTTCAGCATCAACGGCGGCATCGCCGTCCACCAGCCGTTCGCGGGCATTGACAAGGACACTTTTCGGCCTCGGCTTCGGCGTTGTCCAGGTGAGCGGCGGCGCGGCCAATTTCGACCGCAGCATGCAGCTCTTCCAGCCGGACGTCTATAATCCGGTGCGCGGGGCCGAGACTTTCCTCGAAGCGACCTACCAGTGGCAGGCGCTGGGCTCGGTCCAGATTCAGCCTGACATCCAGTACATCATCAATCCGGGCGCGGGCATCGCAAACCCGACGACCCGACGCAGCGGGTCAAGAACGAACTGATTCTCGGCGTCAGGACCAACATCACATTCTGAGACCTACGCGGGATCGCGCCGGACGCCGGCGGGCGCGGCGGCGTCACCCTCTCCGGCGCCCTCCCACTTGCACAAAATGTTAGCCTCGCGCGCACAAAAGCCCTTGCGCTCGCGCGCGATTCGCCCAAATATCCCCCTTGCCCAATACGCACGTGCCTGTGGTCGCGTGCCGGTCGGCGGGGATCTGGACAAGAGGCCAGTCAACCGCCGCTTAAAAAGACCGGCAGCCGGAGGCGAACCGGCGAACCCCGCCCAACGGGGGACGCGGCTTGAAGCAACGACGGACCGGGCTTTTTTGGTCTCTGCCGGCCCTCCAAAGGCCGGCGCCCAAAGAGGCTTGTCTATCTTGCCGGGCGTGCGGACGGGATATTTCCTCGTCCAAACGATGGCTTCGATCGCTTGGGGCTTCTCTTGCCCGGAGCGCATCCTGGCCACGGCGCAGCAGCTGACCGCCGAAGCGGTCCGCCAATGGCTTTTTATGAGGCCGGGGGCGGAGTCGTGGAACGCGGCCGCGTCGGCGGGTCAACGGCTCCGCATTCCGCGTCTCCAACGCGCGGGGCGAAGAGCCGCATCGCCGGCGAATCCTTCATGTTTCTGAGGCGCGGAGCCAACCCGCGCGCTTGGGGGATGCCGCTCATGACGGACCGCATCAGGGAGTTCCTCGCGCGAAACCGCGAAGACGGGCCTCGTCTCGTCGTCGACCTCGAGGTCGTGCGCGAGAACTATCTCAGTTTCGCCGGCGCGCTGCCCGACACGCGGGTGTTCTACGCCGTCAAGGCCAATCCGGCGCCAGAGATTCTCGCTCTGCTGGCGGGCCTGGGGTCGTGCTTCGACACCGCGTCGATAGCCGAGATCGAGCAGGCCCTGGCGGCTGGCGCGACGCCCGACCGGATCAGCTTCGGCAACACGATCAAGAAGGAAAAGGACATCGCCCGCGCGCACGCGCTGGGGGTCGGCCTGTTCGCCGTCGATTGCGTGGCGGAAGTGGAAAAGATCGCCCGCGCGGCGCCGGGAGCGAAAGTGTTCTGCCGGATCCTCTGCGACGGCGCGGGCGCGGAATGGCCGCTGTCGCGCAAGTTCGGCTGCGCGCCGGGGATGGCGGCCGCCGTGCTGGAGCGCGCTCATGCGCTCGGCCTTGTCGCCCACGGCCTCTCGTTCCATGTCGGCTCGCAGCAGCCGAACCCGCGCATGTGGGAAAAGGCGCTGAAAGCATCGGCCGCGATCTTCCGCGACCTCGCCGAGCGCGGAATTGAGCTCGCCATGATCAATCTCGGCGGCGGCTTTCCAACCCGCTATCTCAAGGACGTGCCGGCGATCAAGACTTATGGCCGGACGATCTTCCGGGCGCTGCGCCGGCATTTCGGCAACCGGATTCCGGAGACGATCATCGAGCCCGGACGCGGCATGGTCGGCTCAGCGGGAGTGATCGAGGCCGAGGTGGTGCTGATCTCGAGGAAGTCGGAGGCCGACAGGAGCCGCTGGGTCTATCTCGACATCGGCAAGTTCAACGGCCTCGCCGAGACGACGGACGAGATGATCCGCTATCCGATCCGCACCGCTTTCGACGATGGGCCCCTCGGCCCCTGCATCGTCGCCGGGCCGAGCTGCGACTCGATCGATGTCCTCTACGAGAAGGAGCCCTACCTCCTGCCCATCTCGCTCGAGATCGGCGCGAAAGTCATGATCGAGGGAACCGGCGCCTATACGACGACTTACTCTTCGGTCGGCTTCAACGGCTTCCCGCCGCTCAAGTCCTACGTGATCTGAGCGCCCTTCTTCCCTGATCCCGAGCTTGTCGAGGGA
>DATNBG010000531.1:0-2704 GCA_035572075.1 Roseiarcus sp.
GGGCGCGGCGAAGGCGATCGGGTTCGTGCAATAGACGGGCTTCTTCGCGCCCTTAACCGTCATCAGCGCCGGGCCGCTGGTCGCGGCGAAGGCGACGAGGCCGGCCTCGGCGAGACGGCGCGGGTAATAGCCAAGTTCGCCGGTGGTGTAGCTTCCCTTGCCCGCGAACAGCGCGATCCCGAACGTTAAGGCGCGGCGGCGAAGATCGTCGAAGGCGCGGTCGAAGCCGAGCTGCGCAATCCCGCCCCTTGCGTCGCAATGGATCATGGCCGGGGCCGGCGAAGACAGGACCGGCTCGGCGTCGCCCACGATCCGCCCCGCCCGCGCGGCGGAGAGATAGTCGATGAGATGGGAAAAGCCGCTCGAGCCTTTGCCGTGCGCGTTGGCGGAGACGGTCGCTCGCGCGAGCGCGAGCGCGGCTGCGTCGCTCAAGCCCGCGGCGCGGCCCGCGCGCGCGGCGAGATCGGTCGCCTCCTCGAGGCTCAGGCGCCGCGTCATGCAAGCGGCCCAAGCAGCGGGACGCCTTCCCGCCGCGCCGCTCCAGCCAATTTTTGGTCCAGCGTCGCAAGCGGCAGGCCGCGTTCGCGCGCAAGCGCCAGATAGGCCGCGTCATAGGCGGTGAGCCCATGCGCGGTCGCAAGGGCGATGACCACGCCATCCGAACCGGCGCCGGCATCTTCGAGCGGCAGACGCCGCAATCTTCCCATCGCTTGAGCGGCTTCGCCCGCGACAATGCGTCCGCGCCGCTCGGCCATGACGAGAATGTTGCGCGCCTCATGCCAGAACAATGACGGGACGGGCGAACGTTGAGACAGCGCCGCGATGACCGCCTCCGCCGCTTCGCTGTCCTTCTCGGGGAGGAGCCAGGCGGCGGCGATCGAGGCGTCGACCACGGCGGTCACACCCCCCGCGCCCCTTCGCGCCTCCACGCCAGGATTTCTTCTCGAGTCACCGGCTTCGCCCGAGCCCGCGCAGTCCGCGCCTCGGCGACGACTGCCGCGAGGTCATTCGCCTTCTCGATGCGGGTCAGCTTCGCTATCGGCTCGTCTCCGCGCGCGATGATGATCTCCTCGCCCGCCTCGACCCGGACGAGGAGATCGGAAAGATGGGTTTTGGCTTCGCCGACCTTGACAGTGATGGTCATGGATCGTGGCCTCCACGCTGGCAAACCGGCGCCGAACGCCGCCCAATTTGTACGCTTGAGTTTGTCGGCTCCGGACTAGTTGGTCAAGCGCCTGGCCAAGCGCGTCATGCGAACACCGGCTCCATTCGCTTCAGCGCTTGTTCAGGCAGATGGCACTTGATGGTGTGGCCCTCGGCGACTGTTCGGGTCGGCGGCATCTCCCGCTCGCATAAATTGCCGGGAACCTCGCGCTTGTGCCCGCAGCGGGTCTGGAACGGGCAGCCGCTCGGCGGCGACAGTGCCGAGGGGATCTCGCCCTCGAGCACCACGTGGCGCTTCCTCACCTTCAAGTCGGCGATCGGGATCGCGGACAGAAGCGCCTCGGTATAGGGGTGGAAAGGCGGCGCGAAGATCTGCTCGGTCGAGCCCATTTCGAGGATGTGGCCGAGATACATGACCACGACCCGGTCGGCGAGATAACGCACCACCGAGAGGTCGTGGCTGATGAACACCATCGTCGTCTTCGATTCTCGCTGCAGGCTCATGAGCAGTTCGCTGATCGCGGCCTGCACCGAAACGTCGAGCGCCGACATCGGCTCGTCGGCGATGATCACCCGGGGCCGCCCGGCGAAGGCGCGCGCAACCCCGATGCGCTGCTTCTGGCCGCCCGACAATTGCCGGGGACTGCGCCCGGCGAAGGCGCGCGGCAGCTTCACGAGATCGAGCAGCCGCAGCATCATGTCGCGCCGCTCGGACAGGTTCGCCCCGATGCGGAACCGCTCGAGCGTGCGCACGATCTGCGAGCCGACCGAATAGCTCGGATTGAGGGTGTCGAACGGATTCTGGAAGATCATCTGGATCGAGGCGATGGTCTTGACCGCGCGGCTCTCGACCGGCTGGTCCTGAATCTCCTCGCCATCGAAGACGACCAGGCCCTCGCTCGCCGTCTCGAGCCCGAGCATGACCTTGGCGAGCGTCGACTTGCCGCAGCCCGATTCGCCGACGATCGCCAGCACCTCGGCCTCGCGGGCCTGGAAGGAGATGTCCTCGACCGCCTTGACGGCGCGGCTCTCGCGGCCGCCAAAGAGCGCGCTCGCGGCGACGTGGTAGTGCTTCTTCAGCCGCTCGACGGCGAGGACCGGCGCCCCGATCGCCGCCGGCTCGAGCCGCGCGGCTTCTCGCGAGCCTCGAGTCCAGTCGATCGCCTCGACCCGGAGGCAGCGGCTCTCATGGCCCCTGGCGACCTCGCGCATCGGCACGTCGGCCTGATCGCAGAGGCCTGAGAGGAAATAGCCGCAGCGCGGCCCGAAATTGCAGCCTCTCGGGCGCTCATGGGGCAGCGGCAACTGGCCGGGAATGGGAACAAGCGGATTGTCGTTCTTGTTGGTTCCCGGCATCGGGATCGAGCGAAACAGGCCCTGGGTGTAAGGGTGGCGCACGGCGCCGAACACGTCGCGGACCGCTCCTCTCTCGACCGCCTCGCCCGAATACATCACCGTCACTTCGTCGCAGGTCTCGAGGATGAGCCCGAGATTGTGGGAGATGAACAGGCTCGAAGCGCCGGTGCGGGCGGTGAGGTCC